>JAKPQM010000007.1 GCA_029546925.1 Actinomycetes bacterium | reverse complement strand
GCCAGGTTGTCAAAGCCAGCATCGTGCTCGTGGAAGGCGTGGAGGGAACCGATGCCCTGAGGAAGGAGATCCAGGAGTACGTCAAGATCCATACGGCTCCCTACAAGTATCCGCGCATCGTCGTGTTCCGCGATGAGCTGCCCAAGACCATCAGCGGCAAGATCATCCGCAACCAGCTGTAGGCGACCATGGACTACCGTCGGCTGACACTCTTTGCGGGACACTACGGCAGCGGCAAGACCAATCTTGCGCTGAACTGGGCATATTGGCTCCGCGATCAGGGACTTCCCGTGACGGTTGCCGATCTCGATATCGTCAACCCCTATTTCCGCACCAAGGATGCCGAGGATGAGCTCGCTGAGCACGGCATCTCCCTGATCTCCTCCGCATATGCCAACAGCAACCTCGATGTGCCCGCGATGCCCAAGGAGATCTACGCCCTCGTGGAGGGGCGCGCATGCTACGGCGTGCTCGATGTGGGCGGTGATGATCGCGGTGCTCTGGCCTTGGGCCGCTATGTGCCCGCTATCCGCGCGGAGAACGACTACGAGATGCTCTTCGTGGTTAACGGCGCCCGACCGCTGACGCGCACGGTGGAAGACACGCTTTCCGTATTCCAGGAGATCGAGCGCGCCTGCGCCCTGCCCTTCACGGGCATCGTGAACAACACGAATCTTGGCGCGGCGACCACGCCCGAGGATGTGCTCGCGAGCCGTGCCTACGCCGATGAGCTTTCCAGCCGCACCGGTCTGCCGATCAAGATGACCTCCGTGGAGAAGCGCCTCGCCCCCGCATTGCAGGGCAGCATCGATGCGCTTTTCCCCCTATCGATTCTCGGACTCTACTATATGGAGAAGGAAGGGATGCATTATGGCGAGATTGACCTTTAAGGAGGAGCTGTGCAAAGGCTGCGGCCTGTGCGTGGCCGCGTGCCCCAAGCACATCCTCGAGCTCTCCAACACGCATCTGAACCAGAAAGGCTACGCTCCCGTCAAGCTGATGAAGCCCGAGGAGTGCATCGGCTGCGCTGCGTGCGCAACCATGTGCCCCGACTGCGTCATCACCGTGGAACGCTAGGAGGTGGGGAACATGAAAGAGAAAGTGCTGATGAAGGGAAACGAGGCGATCGCCGAAGCCGCCATCCTCGCAGGCTGCAGGCATTACTTCGGATATCCCATCACCCCGCAGACCGAGGTCGCCGCATACATGGCCAAGAAGATGCCCAAGATAGGCGGCACCTTCCTGCAAGCCGAGAGCGAGATCGCGGCCATCAACATGGTCTATGGCGTGGCCTCCACCGGCAAGCCCTCCATGACCTCCTCTTCGAGTCCCGGCATCTCCCTCAAATGCGAGGGCATCTCGTATCTTGCCGGCGCCGACCTCCCCGCGCTCATCGTGGATGTCCAGCGCGGAGGCCCCGGTCTGGGCGGTATCCAGCCTTCCCAGTCCGATTACTTCCTCGCTACCCGCGGCCCCGGCCATGGCGATTTCCACGTGCTGGTCTTCGCTCCCGCCTCCGTGCAGGAGATGGCCGATCTCACCGGCCGCGCCCTGCATCTTGCATGGAAGTACCGCATGCCCGCCATGCTTCTGGCCGATGGCACCATGGGCCAGATGATGGAGCCCGTGGAGCTTCCCGAGGAGCATGAGGCCTTCGGCACCGACAACCCGTGGGCTGCCGTGGGCACCGGGATGAAGCGTCCCCACAACATCATCAACTCCCTCGAGCTTTCTCCCGAGCGGCTCGAGGAGAAGAACGTCGAGCGCTACGCACGCTACGCCGAGATCGAGAAGAACGAGTGCGCGTGGGAGGAGTACCGGTTGGAGGATGCGGAGATCTGCATCGTATCCTACGGCATCACCGCCCGTATCTCCCGCAATGCCATCGTGGCCGCCCGTGCGGAAGGCATCAAGGTGGGTATGATCAGGCCCATCACCCTGTGGCCGTTCCCTGCGGAGCCGCTGCTCGCAGCCGCAGACAAGGTCGATTCGTTCCTCTGCGTGGAGCTGAACATGGGCCAGATGAAGGACGACCTGGAGCTTGCCATCCGCTGCAGGAAGCCGGTCGATCTGTGCTATCGCGTGGGCGGCATGATCCCCACGCCCGATGAGGTGCTCGATCATATCCGCGCGCTTGCGGAAGGGGGGCGATAGGCATGATCGTCTTCGAGAAGCCCAAGGCGCTGGCGGATGTGCCGTTCCACTACTGTCCCGGCTGCACGCATGGCATCATCCACCGTCTGGTGGCCGAGGCCATCGATGAGCTGGGCGTCGAGGGCAAGACCATCGGCATAGCCCCGGTCGGCTGCAGCGTGCTTGCCTACAACTACTTCGCCTGCGACATGATCGAGGCCTCCCACGGCAGGGCTCCCGCAGTGGCCACGGGCGTGAAGCGCGCCCTGCCCGATAGCGTGGTGTTCACCTATCAGGGCGACGGCGACTTGGCTTCCATCGGCCTGTGCGAGACGGTGAGCACCGCTGCCCGCGGCGAGAACATCACCGTGATCTTCATCAACAACGCCATCTACGGCATGACCGGTGGGCAGATGGCTCCCACGTCGCTTATCGGACAGGTCACCCAGACCTCGCCGTACGGACGCGATCCTGCAAGCCAAGGCTACCCCATCAAGGTCTGCGAGCTGCTTGCCACGCTCGATGCGCCCGCCTATCTGGAGCGCGTCACGGTCAACAACGTCAAGAACGTGCGCATTGCCAAGCGGGCCATCAAGAAGGCCTTCCAGAACCAGGTCGAGGGCAAGGGATTCTCGCTCGTCGAGGTCCTCTCGACCTGCCCCACCAACTGGGGCATGACGCCGCAGAAGGCGCTCGAGTGGATCGACGAGGCCATGATCCCGGAGTACCCGCTCGGTGTGTATCGCGATAAGGAGGCATGACGATGGCCGACCACGAGATCGTTATCGCAGGCTTCGGTGGGCAGGGCCTGCTGTTCGCGGGCAAGGTGCTCGCATATGCCGGGCTTCTGGAGGGCCGCGAGCTG
>JAKPQM010000133.1 GCA_029546925.1 Actinomycetes bacterium | reverse complement strand
GAGAAGGATATACGCAGCCAGAGCACGGTAGCGACCGTGGCCGTAACCGGTTCGATAGTGCCCAAGAGAGCCGAGCGCATGGATCCGGCATCCTTCACGCCCTGCAGGAAGAGCGCATAGGCACCGAAGGTGCCGAACACGATGCAGAACGCGAAGAGCGCAAGCCCCGCAAGATCGAAGGACGGTATACGCTCCCACGGCCGCACGATGAGGGCGAGCGTGATGCCCGACGTCAAAAACGCCAGCCCGTTCACCACGAAATTGCCCCACTTCTCGATGGCGCGCTTCGGCACGATCGAAAGGCAGGCCGACGACACCGCAAGCAGGATCCCCCACGCCATGCCCATCGGCGGCAGGGCGAGCTGGCCGGGTTTTCCGCCTGTGGCCACCAGATAGGTGCCGATCAGGGCGCAGATGATGCCGAGTATCTCCCGCTTGCGGGGCGAGCGCCGGGTAGTGATGCAGACGAAGCCCAGCACGAGCAGCATCCCCAAGCTCTGGATGATGGTCGCGGTGGCGGAGTTGGTCCAGAAGATGGCCTGGAGATACGAGATCTGCGAGAAGAAGATGGCGGAGAGTCCCACCGCGTAGATCCAGAGGAGGTTTCTCGGCGATGAGACGGCATCTTCGAGCGCCGCGCGGTTGCCCATCCAGGCGGGGAGGAGGAAGAGCCAGCACCCCAGCAGCTCGCGCATGCAGGCGAACCAGAGCGGGTCGATATCGTAGGCATCCATAAGATATCCTGCGACCGTGCCGTTGATGCCCCAGAGCGTGCCGCCGAGAAGCGCCATAGCGATACCGCGGCGCACGCGCCCCTCGTCCTCCATCGTACCTCCCCATCGTGCGTCAGTCTTGAATCCGCACAGGTGAGCATAGCATCTTTAACCGTGCGCTCTGCTACAGTAAACAGGTATGCAATCAACGGAGGTCACCATGGCAGAATCTACCCGAATCTTCTCGGAGCCCCTTGCAGAGCTTGCCGTCGGCAGCGTGCACGGCGACTTCGAGGTCACCGGAATCGAAGAGCTGCGCGAGCTCTCGGGCTATGCGTACATGCTGCGCCACAAGCCCAGCGGCGGTCGTCTCATGTGGCTTGCCTGCGACGACGCCAACCGCTCCTTCGCCATCGGCTTCAAGACCCCTCCTGCGGACGACACGGGCGTCTTCCACATCCTCGAACACTCGGTGCTCTGCGGATCGAAGCGCTTCCCCGTGAAGGAGCCCTTCGTCACGCTGCTCAAGACCTCCATGCAGACCTTCCTGAACGCCATGACCTTTCCCGACAAGACCCTCTACCCGGTCGCATCCACCAACGTGACCGATTTCGAGAACCTCGTGGATGTCTATCTCGATGCGGTCCTGCACCCGGCCATCTACGAACGTCCGCGCATCTTCGAACAGGAGGGCTGGCATCTCGAGCTCGAAGCGCCCGACGAGGCGCTCACGTATAACGGCGTGGTCCTGAACGAGATGAAGGGCGCCACCTCCGACCCCGATGATGTGCTCTTCTCCGAGGTGGGCCGCGCGCTCTTCCCCGACACGGCCTACCGCTTCGAGTCGGGCGGCAACCCGCGCGCCATTCCCACGCTCACCTACGAGGAGTTCCTCGACAACCACAAGCGCCACTACAATCTGGCTAACAGCTATACCATCCTCTACGGCGACCTCGATATCGAACGCGAGCTGGCCTTCATCGGAGAGCGCTTCGCGGCCGTAGAACAGCGCACCGACAAGGCTCCCAACCCGCTTGGGCTGCAGGCGCCCGTGGCGGCACCTACGCGCAGGATCGAGATGGCGACCGCCCCCGAGAACGCGAGCGTCGCACTCGCCTATGTCATCGGCAGCTCATCGCAGCGCGAACGCGTGCTCGCATGCGATGTCCTGCTCGATGCACTCTGCGGCTCCAACGAGGCGCCGCTCAAGCGCCGCGTGCTCGACGCGGGCCTCGGCGATGACTTCTCCGCGATGCTGCTCGACTCATCGCTCCAGCCGCAGGTCATGTTCACCCTGAAAGGCGCTCGAGCGGGTGTGGCCGAGCAATTCCGCGCCCTTGTCGAGGACACGTGCGCGGAGCTTGCAGACGGCATTCCCGCCGACAAGCTCCGCGCCTCGCTCGCGCAAGCGGAGTTCAACCTGCGCGAAGGCGAGTTCGGTATCGCCGATGGCGTAGCCTACTCCATGCTGGCCATGGCGAGCTGGCTCTACGATGACGACGACCCCGTGTCCTATCTCCATTACGAGGACGAGCTCGCCCGCATGAAGGGCGGTCTCGACAACGGCTACTTCGAGCAGCTCCTGCGCGAGCTCGTGCCCGAGAACCCCCACTCCGCACTCGTGGACCTCGTGCCGGTTGCCGAGGGGAATTCTGCCGAGGAGGCCGCCGAGCTCGCCCGCATAAAGGAGGGTATGTCCGCCGATGATCTCCAGCAGGTGATGGACGAGGTGGCTGCATTGCGCGCAGAGCAGGAGCGCGAGGATGCCCCCGAAGACATCGCCAAGCTGCCGCGCCTCTCGGTCGCAGATATCGACGATGCGGCCCCCGAGCCCGCCTACGCATGCGAGAAGGCCGCCCTCCCCTATCTTGCGCACGAGATCGACACCCACGGCATCGCCTACGCATACCATTACTTCGACTTGAATGGCATCGCCTTCGACGAGCTGCCTTACGTGGGCATCCTCACAAGCCTCCTCGGCAAACTCGACACCGCCGCCCACACGGCATCCGAGCTCGACACCCTCGTGGAGGAGCGTCTCGGTATGCTGAGCTTCTTCACCGAGACCTACACCTCGGATGACGATGCCGCATCGATCCGCCCGCTCCTCGTGGTCTCTGCGAGCGCGTTGGCCGAGAAGATCGATGCGCTGGCCGAGCTGCCACGCGAGGTCTGGGGTACCACGCTCTTCTCGGATACCGAGCGCATCCGCGCCATCCTACAGCAGCGCCGCATCGGCCAAGAGCAGGTCTACCTCAATTCCGGCCACTCCTCAGCCATGGGCCGTGCGCTCACGTACTTCTCGCACGGGGCACTCGTGGCCGACATGCTCGGCGGCGTCTCATCCTATCTCTTCCTGAAGGACTTGCTCGCCAACTGGGACGAGCGCAAGGGCGCACTTTGCGATAAGCTCGCAAGCCTCATCGGGCGCATCTTCCGCACCGACACGGTGACCGTCTCCTTCACGGGCTCATCCGAGATGCGCGCGCGGTTCCAAGAGCTTGCCGGCACACTCGGGCTTGCCGGGGACAGCAGCGCAGAGCGCATCCTCGAGACTCCCGAGCCGCGCGTTGCCAACGAGGCCTTCATCACGCCTTCGAACGTTGTCTACGTCTGCGAGACGGGCCCTGCGTCCGAACACGACACGGGAAGCCACGGCACCTGGGCGGTTGCCACCCGTGCGCTCGACTTCGACTATCTCTGGAACGAGGTGCGCGTGAAGGGAGGTGCCTACGGCGTGGGCTTCAGGCACAACGCCAACGGCAGCATGCAGTTCTGGTCATACCGCGATCCCGGTGTGGATGGCACGCTCGCGCGCTATGAGGCGGCACCCGCATGGCTTTCCGCTTGGGATCCCGAGCGGAAGGAGCTCGAGGGCTACATCGTCTCGGCGGTGGCCGGCCACGACGCGCCCGTCAAACCGCGTGCGCTCGCCCGCAGGCAGGACAGCGATTTCTTCCGCGGTCGCAGCCAGACCTGGCGCAGCGAGGTGCGCTCCCAGATGCTCGCCACCACAGCAGATGGCATCCGCGCCCTTGCAGCGCCGCTCGCCGACGTGGCACCCGCACGCGGCATCTGCATCTTCGGATCGCGCGAGGCCATAGAAGCCAGCAAGATCGATTTCGAGGTCGTCGAGCTTATGGGGGCCGTGTGAGGCTAGATCAGACCAGCCTCGCACAGGCGCGGTAGGCCCTGTCGTCGTCTGCGGCATCGGTCGCGTATGCGGCAGCGGTTTTCACCGCACTGAAACCGCTGCCCATAGCCACGCTGGTGCAGCAGGCAGCAAATGGAGACGAAAGCTGCCTAGGGGCGCTTCGCACCGCAACCATCGCAGAAATTCCCCGTGTTGGTTCTGCCGCAGGCGCAGCGCCAGCTTTTGTCCTCGGAGGCGGGTGGGGATCCCTGCGCCGCCTTGGGCTGGGGTTTTCCGCAGCCGGCGCAGTAATTCCCCATGTTCGATCTGCCGCAGGCGCAGCGCCAAGACCCGTCGGGCGATGTTGCGCCCCGTGTTTTGCCCAGCGGATCCTGGGCAGGGATCTCCTGGTCTCGCGGCTCATCTATGCCCTCGCAGATCTTGTAGATCATATCGGCTAATTCCCGTACGGTCACGGTAAGCAGCATGACCTCCTCGCCCAAGGTCGCACACCAGAGCGAGCTATGCGTACGCACGATCAGGAGCTCCTCTTCGACGAGCGCCTCGCCCCGGACGCGCAATGTCCGGATATGCCCGGCAGCGAGACGGTACATGAGATCCTCGACGAGCCGCTCTCCATTCTCGGTGAGCGCGAATCCCTCCTCCTTCAGCACACCGCCGGTGCGAAGCCCATCGATTGCAGCAGGCAGATCGTCAAGTGCGGGAAAGCCCATCGACATGAGCGTAAAAGGATACAGCCAGCGGGTATCAGGCGTTTTAATCGCGGATTTGAGCGTTTTCCCAAGTTCCTCGAGGGATAGCGACACCTCCCCGGCATCATGCGCAAGGAGCTTGCCGAGATACCCCCGTCGATAGGTATCCGCAATCGCCAGCAGGAGCAAGAAGGAATCGGCACCGAGCCTCATGCCTGCAGGGGCGCCATCCGGTTCGCCGAATTCGAGAAGATGGGCGAGCAGGGTATCGGCAGTGTCGCCAGGATCCACCGGAACCAGCAGATTGTCGTCCTGTTCCCTGCCGATCAGCACGGCGCTCCCATCCCGCTCTGCGCACAGAAGCATCAAGAGCCCGTCGTTGTAGAGGAGCACTCCGACCTGGATAACGCATGTGGGGCGCAATGCGGCTGCAAGAGCCTCCTCATCTGCTCCATCAATCCGTCCTGCAACCTCTCCTTCGCCATCGAAGGGAGGAAGCGGGCAGAGCACGTTGCGTCTCGTGCCCGTCAGATGCATATACCCGGCTAGGGCTTTGTCCGTCAAACGTACCTTATGGGCCATGACCGTATCCCCCTTACTCGAAATAGTTGCGGATCTGCCGCTCTGCACGGCCCTTCGCGTCGAGCAAGCGCTTATCGGCAGCATCGATACCCTGCTTGATGAGTCGCTTTGCCTGCGCGTTGTACATCTCGCCGAGGAACCCCCCCTTAGCCCACAGCCTGGGGGTCGTGCCCATAATCCTGCCTGACGTTTTGCTGACCGAATAATCGCGCACAGCTCCGTATGAGGCGTGGACGAACGCGCCGGTCGCGCTGTCACCGCCCTCATAGATATAGTCCCTCATGCGGTAGTAACCCTTCCCGCTCTGAAAGACGACCTCCGAGAAGCCGCCCGTGGTATAGGCAATCGCTGTGCGCGCGGCAACCGCCAGCGCCGTTTCATTCCGGCACACCTCCTCGAAGGAATCGCGAGCAGCGTCTTTGACGGACTGTATGAAGGTGGGCATCGGTGGGATGTCATCTCTTCCGAGCACCCTGCCGGTGCATATGCCCTCGAAACCGCGCTTGATCCTCTGAATCTTCTCCGGATCGAGATCCTTCCCGCTTAGAGCGGCATCATACTGCCTTTGAGTGACGTCGTAGAGCCTGAAGTTGACCTCCCTCGAGTTGGTGCGTAGACGCTCGCGGATATGCAGCAGCTCATCGAACAGCCTATCCTGCTGCTGCTCATGGGCGCGCTGAGCTGCTCGCTCTGCTCTCACCCTCTCTTCATGGGCTTGCTGCACCCTCCTATTCTCGCGTATGCCCTCCAGCTCGATCTGGCGGTTCCTCGCGATCTCATCGATACGGTTGCCGCGCCAGTCATAGACCTCCGGCCCGGCGATGCCCGCTGGCTCCACCTTTGGAACAGCGCTTTTCTTAGGCACCAGCTTTATAACGATCACCGTGACGCCCAGCCCTGCCGCCCCCGCGATGGCGATCGTCTTGACGTCGAAACCACCGCCGCCATCATACTGATACGGATCGATCCCGAAAGGCTGATACGGTTCATCCGAGAAAGGCAGGCCGCTGTTTGAATAGCCGTCGCCGAGGTTCCCCCCCCCTCCCCTGAGCGTATATGTGTACCTCACGTAGACGTTCTCATCGTATATTCCGGGAAGCAGCACCTCTAAGGAGCAGGTGTCGCCTTCATGTTCAGGGCCCAACTGTGATACAACTGCCTCTGGCATGATGACGAACACGGAGAATTGCCTGTCAACGCTGTTGCGCTCTATTGAAAAGCCACAATGATACTCACCCCTCATGCGGCTATGTGCGCTATCGGAAGAAAGCTTGAGCCTGAAGTACCCGCTGCTGCTCTCCAGGTCATTGTCGCTAACAACGGCAAACCACACATTATCGGTGTAAAAGTAAGTATCCAAACCGCAGTAAGACGTCCGCTGGATCATCTCATAACTGGCATTCATCATCAACTGAAAGGAGTCGCCCGGATAGAGGGTCTGCGGGGGCGGCGATACGGAGAGGGATACTTTCACGGTATCCGAAAAAGCATTTCTGCCTCCATTAGAAGCGTCATCGTCAGACGCATTTATTTCGATGGCGAGCCGATTGCCACCGGTGCTTGCCGCGAACGAGAATCCCACCCTATTACCGCGATCATCGACTTCCGATATGGACTCCGGTTCCGGCGAACCATATTCGACGCTCGTGAGCTCGAGCCTCCATCCACTGGATTCCGCATATGCGGGAGGAGGGAGTCCGAACGACAGCACGACGAGCAGGAGCGTTGCGCTTATCCGTTTCAGTCCCATACGCCATCCCTCCGTCCATGCCCGCACGATTCAGAGCCGCACCGACATCGCCTGTGCTGCTCAGCGCATCTTCCGCAGCATCGGATGTACATCCGATCCGCCTCACATGCCCTCCCGCCGCACATCCTTTGGAATGCGGGAAAGCAGGTAGTCCAGCACTGCATCGAAATCCTCGCTCGGCACGTAAATATGATTCCAGGAGAAACCCTGCTTGAGGTAGACCACATGGCGTCGACGGTTCGCCTTAATAGCTCTGACTTCTTTGAACACGGTTTTCATCGAGTCTCTGCTCCCGGCGAGAAGTCCGGTGCCCATCAGGGTGGGTGAGCCCTTTGCGGCCCCCGCAAGCACTGTCAAGGCGGCAGCAACCTGAGCTTTTTCGAATTGCTTTGCAATCTGCGTATGTGTGACGGCTTGCTCATCCATCTCGAACACCACGCAGTATCTGCCGCCCTGCAGGGCGGCGTAGAGTACATACGCAAGTCCGCCGAACACGAGGGCGCCACCGATGCCGAAGCCTCAGATCGTCAGGATGAGTCCGACCGTATCGGCAAAATCCTGCTGGGATAGCAGACCGATGAGCAAGCCGCAGCCAAGGACTACGCCACCGAGCACCTTGCACAGGGCGATAAACACGGTTGGATCGGAGAACAGGTTTATCTCGCTGTACCAGCGGTATGTTCCATCGGCGCCGATGATCAGTCCGCTCGTCCGCGGCGGCTGGTCGGTAGCGGATGCGGCAGGGATAGGCCCCTGTGGACGAGATCCCTCTTGCATGATCTCCGCACCGCATCTTACGCAAAAGCGCGCTGTACCGTCGATGTCCGCCCCGCAATCCCCGCAAAACGGTTTCATCGCGTCCAACCTTTCTGCGTCGAGCTCCGCGCACGCTTTCCCGCAGTTTCTTTCTAGTTGGCGAGTCCTTCCCCAAGCTACCGAACGGACCGACCATCTTGTGACCGGACAGCATATCGTCGAAATCAGACAGGACGCACGTCGGCTTATCGCCGAAACGGGAGGGGGATCGATCCCGCACACGAGGAGAGCATGGATTTCGCCCGCTCTTCGACTGCATTCTAGCATTGAGCCTTCCCCATGCACGTAGGCTATGGCCGGCGCCAGCATCCTGTCAATGACAAAAGAACTGTTCCCGAATTATGCAGCTAGAGATGCGACCCATGGGCTTCGGATGTGGCGTATAGAAAAAATGGGCTGACGGGGCGACCGGACGGTCCTCGCAGCAGGCACCTGCGAGGCGGCGAGCACGGTATTCGCGTCTGAAGGAGTGCTATCCAGAATCTACGATTGGATGTCCGAGTTGGCCCCATCATCCCGCATCCGAGGGCGTGATCGGATATTCTGGCTGCCCCTTCCAGGGCAACGACGCGCTTATGAGGCTCCGCCATCTTCCCACTCTATCCCCAAGGCTTTCCTTGCGGCACTGGTCAACATGAACCTCACCGGCCTCGTGTTCGTCGCCTCGATGAGCCCCGCCTCCTCGAGCCTGCGCGCATACTTCCTCGTCTGCTGCTTATGCAGCCCCAGATACCCTGCAACCTCGGCGAGCGCGACGCTGGGGAATGCCGCGAAAAGCCCGTGCTGCGCGAGCATGAAGAGCATCCCTGCCTCATGGCGACCCAGACCGCGCTCCTCTTCAAGCGCACCTAAACACTCGTCCGCGGTTTCGAGTTGCGCGCGCTTCGCGTCGAGCTCGCCGATGAGATCGTCCTGTGCTGCACGGATCGTCTCGAGCATGCTCATCACGAAGAATGTGAGCTCCCCGTGGTTCAGCTTGCTCTCCGCGAGCTTAAACGACGCGTAGTATGCGGTTCTATCCGCCGCGATCATCCGCGACAGCGATAGCACCGTCAGGGTCGAGAGCGGGCTGCTCAGGTAGAGCGCCAGCAGATAGCGGCCCGTGCGTCCGTTGCCATCGTAGAACGGGTGGATGTACTCGAACACATAGTGGGCCATGATCGCGCTGTGCGTCTCGGGGATGTCCTCAGAACCCGCGAGGTCGATCATCTGCTGGATCGCCCCGATGATCTGGGGTTCCGTAAGCGTATTCTCGTGGATGACCCGCCCGCCGATCCCGATGACCTCGACCGGCCCCCCTCTGAAGAGATCCCCGTCGGGCTTGTTCCTGCCCAGCTTCTCGCCGCTCATCACCCGGTCGTAGATCTCGCGGATGTCCTCCGGGCTTTCCGGGATGCGCGGATTGGGCTCACTCAAGCCGAGATAGAGATTCGCGAGCCCTTTGAACCGCTTCACTTGCCGAGGCCCGAGCTCATCTCCTTCCCTTCCGACCTCTTCGAGAAGATCGTTGATCTGCTTGCGCGTGCTGCGCACGCCTTCGAGCTCGTTGGTGCTGACGACCTCGTCGATGACGAGGCCGCGGATCAGGGCACCGAGCGCTATGGGAGGCAATTGGCGCATCTTCTGGGAAACGAGCCGCTCGATGCGCAGGATCTTCTCGTTGAGGAGGGAGAGCTCGCGCGGGACGGCCAAGAAGAGCTCGCCCGCCTCGGTCACAATGCCCGTCCGGAATGTGGATTCGGCCTCTCGGCGCTTCTCGGCAAGGCGCTTGTTCTCGGAGAAGCGCTCGGGCGTTGGATCCTTATGGAAAATCTTCTCGAGAGGTTGATAGCCCATCTTGATGCCCTTTTCTTGCCTTCGAGGATAGTTTGCTCGCATTCAGCAGCATATTATTGCTACTATTCTATAGTTTATAATATATATCTTATATTATTTATTGTTTGTTGATACTAATTCAATTTTAGTACCACTTATGAGTATCGAAAAACATATGATCTGCTATCCCATGCCCCTCTGAAAGGACCCCGTACACGTAGGTCCTGCAGGACTAAGCGACGGCTCCGCCTTCCGTAGGATCGGAGCATACCGTTCTGGAGATGCTCCGCTCAACCTCGAGGGTGCCTGCAGCGAAGGTCCTTCCTGGGGCAATGTCAGACCTTGGGTTCTAGACGACCTCGAGTATTTCGCCGGCAAGGGCTTATCCCCATGAGCGGGGGGAGCACCATATTCGACGAGCCATAAAGCAAGATCTACGATGTCGGCCCGGTCGCGAGGTTCCCCTCGGGCATGGATTCCAAGGCTATGCGCCCTTGTGCAGGAACCTCATGACGGAGGATGCTGCTTCTAGGGAGAGCCTCGGGAGATCACCTGCGATGAATGCCGAGAGGTTGCCCTTGTCGACCCCGGTTGCTGCGACGATCTCGGCCTGCGTGGCCTCGCCAGAGGCGACCATCTCCCTGCACCTTCGTGCGATAGCGGACTTGACGGCTCTGTTCGTCTCGCTACGGCGGGCATTGGCACTCCACGAACCGATCGCCTTCGCATACCTGAGGGGGAGCCTGCGGACGGTCTCGGCGTCGGCGTCGGAGAAGGCCTTCCCATCGAGGATATCCATAACCGCCCCCCACTCCTCGACGCAGGGGCTATCGGCGAAGCTCATAAGACGATCGGCCGCACCGGCCTCGACAGCGTAGATAAGCGCCCTCTCGCGGATCCTCGGCGACCTACCAGCCTCGGAAGCGATAGCGGGCATGCCCAGCCTGCGGAGTCCGGTCAGCTCCAAGAGCTCCCTCCTGCTCCATTCCCTAAGACTGATCCTCGACATCGCCACCCTCCCTTCCGAGAAACCCTGACATCCTCTCGAGAAGTCCGCATACTGCGCGGGAGACAGATTGGCCTGCAGCTCGAGGGGATCGTATGCGATCCGCGACACGGTATCCCAATCGATTGCGCCCTCGGCATCGAGCCCCGCGATATCCGATATATCGAGATCTCGACCGGAAACGAGCTTTGAGAGCACGATATCGGGAACGGAGAGCGCATGCACTTCGATATCGAACGTGTCCAGAGGGATCCCAACGGCTCTCTTGCCATCCGGAGGGAAACTGCCACTCGAACGTATTGACATCATCGTTCATGTCCAACAAGGCAATGAAGGGCTCGAGCGCGGGTGGAAGAACATCAAATCTATGTCCTCCGTAGCCCTTGTCGCAAGGAGATGGCCTTGCAGGAGCAGGGCAGCACTGCCGGCGACATAGACGAGCTGTTTCCCGAGACCGTAAGCCTCGGCCAGATCCTCGAGGCGGGCGAATCTCTCCTCGATATCATGCTTCCTCATAGAAACTCCTAGGTTGTATACAACCTATATAATTATATCGAAGCATTGCGTGATATGCAAGCACGCTGGCAGATATGCAGGAATCGTCCCCACGCATGTGGGAAGCGCCCCTCCACGGTGCCCTCTGCGGACATCCGCACGGCGTCGGCGGCGCTCTTGTACCTGGACATCGCCATGTACCTCCGATCTGTAAGCGGGGCCCGTAGGCCCCTTCGCCCTGCCTCGCCTGGTTCGGTTGCCGTGTGGTGGTACACTGTGGTTGGCGCCGATCGTGCCCGCCCGGTTCAGAACCGGGTATAGGGGCACCGGCGCATCTTTCTCAGACGATGTGCTCTCTGCCCTGCCAATCGATGATCATCACTCTCCCGGGCTCCATGATCCCGTTGCCTATCGCGGCGGCAGCCGACTCCATGGCCTCGCCGGTATCAAGTGCTCCCCACGCACGTGGGGAGCACTTGAGGGTTATAGAACTTTGATTTGTTCTCCCTCTAGTATGGGCATGCTAGGCGCAGCATAACTCGAAGAAACTCCTGGTGCTGAGCGCCGGCAGCAACGTCGCGATAGCCCGCGCGCGAGGCAAGCACGCACGACACCCGAATGGGGAGATGGAGGCACGACGTGGGATTCAAGCCGATCGAGACGCAGTAGCAGTTCGACGAGATGGTCAAAGAGCGCATCGAGCGCGCCAAGAGATCGGCCATCCCGGAGGACTACGAGGACCTCAAGGCCAAGGCGGCGAGGTTCGACGAGATCGAGGAGCAGGGCAAGACCAAGCTCCAGAAGGCGCAGGAGGAGGCCGCCGCAGCGCAGAGGGAGCTGGACGCGAGCGCGCTCGCGCGAAGCTCGCGGATCTGGCCCAGCAGGTCGTCCAAGCGAAGGGCGTGCTCGTCGGCCTCATCACAGGGGCGACCCAGGAGGAGCTAGAGCGATCGGCCGACGCCCTCATCGCCTGGAAGACCCCCGCGCCGGCGCCTAGGGTGGCGAAGCCCGGTGCCCATGACAACAGCAAACAGACTGGAGCCGCCGATGGCTACGAGACCGCGAAGCTGGAGCTCGCGAAGGCCATGTTCGGCGGCGCACCAGAGTAAGGAGAAGAAGCAATGGCAGCTATCACCACCAGCAACATCATCCTGCCCAAGGAGGTCGCCAGGGGCGTCATCTCCAAGGTGTGCGACACCTCCATCGTCCAGACGCTCTTCACTGCGGAGCCGCGCCTGGGATCATCCCCACGAGCGTGGGGAGCACGTAGACCCCGATGGCTTCGCAGACTTCCTCCAAGGATCATCCCCACGAGCGTGGGGAGCACTGAGCCGCCGTGAGATTCTGCACCTTCGCGGCGGGATCATCCCCGCGAGCGTGGGGAGCACATGATCGAGTACATCAGAGATTATTGGCCGTGGGGATCATCCCCACGAGCGTGGGGAGCACGGACACCACCATCGTGCTGGACGTGGAGGGAAAGGATCATCCCCACGAGCGTGGGGAGCACTTCGAGCAGGACTGCCGTGAAATATACCGTGCCGGGATCATCCCCACGAGCGTGGGGAGCACCCGCCAACGATATTGGGAACGTCCCGTTTGTCGGGATCATCCCCACGAGCGTGGGGAGCACATGCTGTTGCTGTGCTGTATGCGGTCGTAGTTGGGATCATCCCCACGAGCGTGGGGAGCACGTCAGGCCGTTGCGGAAGAGCATGCCCGCCGCGGGATCATCCCCACGAGCGTGGGGAGCACTCCGACACGCGACGGTAGCGGTAATCGACCTTGGGATCATCCCCACGAGCGTGGGGAGCACGCCTAAGTCGGCGCGCATTTTATCGTACAGTTGGGATCATCCCCACGAGCGTGGGGAGCACCGGATTTGCGGGTCGTCGTTGAATTTCAACCCGGGATCATCCCCACGAGCGTGGGGAGCACTCATCTCTCCGCTGCTCGAGGGCATCGGCGGCAGGATCATCCCCACGAGCGTGGGGAGCACGATCGTGATATGCTCGAATGGCAGGAACAGGCGGGATCATCCCCACGAGCGTGGGGAGCACGTCTTTATGCAGTAGAGCGGATATGGCGTGCCGGGATCATCCCCACGAGCGTGGGGAGCACCCCGTCCTTGCGCCCGAAGAGGGCTCGGGCCAGGGGATCATCCCCACGAGCGTGGGGAGCACCGGCTCGGGAGACTTCGCCCGCTCCGTGGCCGAGGATCATCCCCACGAGCGTGGGGAGCACCCGCGCGATTCCACGGACATACTCAGCTCGAAGGGATCATCCCCACGAGCGTGGGGAGCACCCTGAGCTCTGCCGACCTGAGCGGCAGCAAAAAGGATCATCCCCACGAGCGTGGGGAGCACATGAAGTGCAACCCCGGCTCCCCCGACCACTGGGGATCATCCCCACGAGCGTGGGGAGCACTCCCAGACGTCCAGCGTTATGC
>JAKPQM010000118.1 GCA_029546925.1 Actinomycetes bacterium | reverse complement strand
AGATCTGTCCATCTCATCGCAGTTCTTCATGCCCCGCCTCCATATCACGTTCAATATGTTAAGAACTCTTTACATTTAGTATAGGGTGGAGGAGAAGAATGTCAAGAACATTTTACATTATATATCGTGCTGATCTGTCCTGACGGGAAGAAGCGCCCTTCCTCTATTTACGTGCGCCTTTCCGCTACGCATATCCCCGGCAAAGCTCCTATCGACTGTACAGTCACCGGAGGGTGTGCTGGGCAGATGCCCTCCGAGACCTCCCGCGCATGCCCTTCTCGCTACGTTTAGCCAGCAAAGCACCTAGCGACTGTACAGTCACCGAGGGCCTTGCTGCGGGAATGGCAGGGACAGAAGAGTGCGTATCGTGAAACGTGCGCACGGTTCGCGAAACGGGCTGAAAAACCGTACGGCTCGTGGGAGACGGCACCGGACGGGGAGAGGCGCTCCTCTTCCACCGTGCTAGCTGTCGGCCTCTTTTTGTTTCTTGGCGACGAGCATTCCGACCAATCCGATCACAGCGAGGGCCCCTATCACGCCCGCTATGACAAGCGGCCAAGGGAAGCCCGGCCCATCTATCGGTTCAGGCACAGTCGTGGTGCCGGTATTGGCAGTGGGATTGCCCGGCGTGCTGCTTGGGCCGGTGCTGGGATTCGATCCTCCTGTATCGCGGTCGCTTGGGTCGGTCTTTTTGTCGAGCTTGGGGATGGGCTCATTCCATGTATGCGTGGGGTCGTTCTTGCAGCGATGCACGCGTACGCCGGCTGAGGTCTCGGTGGGTTCGACGGCCACGGTGCCCTCGTCCCAGTCATGTCCTGTTGCGGGTATCGTGCGTGTCTCCACATGCGAGCTGTTGTTCTCGCAGGTACGGGTTTCGACGCCATTCTGTATGCAAGTGGGCGCCGTTGTGACTTGCCAGCTGCCCCAGTCATGGCCGCTGGCGGGTAGCTCGGGAATCCCGCCGAGCGTCCTCATGTTCGAGACGCTCTCGACGATCGTGCCGCAGCGGGTGCAGATCGCATAGGCCTCGTTGCCCTTTCCGGTGCAGGTGGGTGCCTTGTAGGCAACCTCTCTCCAGCTGTGTCCGGTCTTGGGGATGGGGCGACGCTCGTAGCCGCCGGGTTCGGTGTTATCGCAGTCGAAACAGTAGCGCTCTTCAAGGCCTTCGCTGGTGCAGGTGGCTTCGGTCGCTGTCTGCCAAGGTCTCCAATTCTGGTGGCCTCTTGCCGGGATGACATGATCCGAACCGTTTACCGGGTAGTCTCCCTCTTCATCCCAGAAGCGCCGATCGCATTCGGTGCAGTGGTAATGCTCTCTGACACCGTCGATCGTGCAGGTGCAGGGGTATCCGTAGACGAGCGTCATATCGTGGCCATAGGCCTCGATGAAGATATCCTTATCGTAGTCAACCTCTTCCCAGGTATCCGGCCTGAAGCACGCGCCGCACTCATAACAGCAGTAGTACTCCCTGTTGCCGGGTTCGGTACAGGTAGGATAGTTGAGCTCTATGTGCGTCAGTTCGTGGAAATACGCGGTCGCCAACAAGTCGACATCGGTGAGATGCTCCGTGCTGAAGTGGGCAATGGATTCGTAGAGCGTATATATGATTTCGTGCGTGTCGAGGTTTTCGACCTCCCAGTGGCTGAAATGATAGCCGTTCGCAGGTGAGGCACCGAGGTATACCTCGTCTCCGGTGGCGTAGCTGCCCCCGCCGTATACCGCGCCCGAACCGTTAGGGCTTTCCCGCACACCGACATTCACATACCCTCCCGCCAGCGCTTGGTGGGGGAAGAGGGTTACAGCGGCTAGAACGAGGGGGAGAAGGAGACGTGAAAGGCGTTTCATAAGGCGTCCTTTCTCGAAAGCATGTGCTCGATCCCACTGTATCAAACGGCCCTGCCCGTCGATGCACCCGCAGGGGCAGAGCACTACCAACGGCTGCTATGAGCTGGCCAAACGGGTCTGTATATGCTCCACATCCCTAGGCGATCCACAGCCTTGCGTCCTTTCTGAAAACGCCCGTATTGCGTTGGGCATCTACGGAAAAGGTGCTATCATTCCCTTTTAAGCTATGACGGAGAGGTCGTGCACTCGCGTCGGCGGCGGACAGAGCGGGCTTCCTTGGCTGAGAGATGCCCACGCGCCTGAGAGCATGAGTTCACTCTACCAGCTGCAACCTGAACGGCCGCGCAGCGGTGCCAGTAGGGAAGCCGTCGGCCCCACGGCACGGGGTGCAAACGAGTGGGCGCGCACGGGAGAAAACGGGCGCGCCAAGCAAGGTGGTACCGCGGAAGATTCCGTCCTTGGCAGCTTGGTCAGGGGCGGTTTTTTAGTGCCGCGCATGCGGCGGAAGAGGAGAAGGGAACATGTCGCTACTCGACGATCTCAAGGCCATTGAGGAGCAGGCGCGCATCGGCCTCGAGAGCGCAGGCTCGCTCGAGGCCCTCGAGCAGATCCGCATTGCCGTCACGGGCAAGAAGGGCTCGCTCACCGCGGCCATGAAGATGATGGGACGGCTTGCCCCCGAAGAGCGGCCTGCTGTGGGCAGGCTCGCCAACGAGGTCCGCGCCAGCATCGAGGCCAAGCTCGCCCAGCGCAAGCTCGAGCTCGAGAAGGCCGTGCTCGCAGCCCGCATCGATGCGGAGGCCGTAGACGTCACGCTGCCCGGCCGCTACCGCTCCCAAGGCACCCAGCACCTCATCAACCAGATCCGCGAGGAGATCGAGGATATCTTCATCGGTCTGGGCTACACCGTCGAGGACGGCCCCTACGTGGAGACGACCTGGTACAACTTCACGGCTCTGAACGCACCCGAAGACCATCCCAGCCGTTCCGCCAAGGACACCTTCTACGTGGTGGATAATGCGTCGGAAGGCAAGGATGCGCACGTGTTCGGCGAGTCCGACGTGCTGCTGCGCACCCAGACCTCGGGCGTGCAGGTGCACACCATGGAGGAGCGGAAACCGCCCATCTACATGATCTGCCCGGGCACGGTCTTCCGTCCCGATACCGCCGATGCCAATCACCTGCCGCAGTTCACGCAGGTCGAGGGCCTCGTCGTCGACGAGGGGATCACGTTCGGCGACCTCAAGGGCACGCTCGACCACTTCTGCCGCGAGATCTTCGGTGCCGAGCGCGCCACCCGCTACCGCCCGCACTTCTTCCCCTTCACCGAGCCCAGCTGCGAGGTGGACGTCTCCTGCGGCGTGTGCCATGGCAGGGGCTGCCGCTTCTGCAAGAACACCGGATGGCTCGAGATCCTGGGCTGCGGCATGGTCGATCCCAACGTCTTCCAGTTCTGCGGCATCGATCCCGAGCGGTATACGGGATTCGCCTTCGGGATCGGCGTCGAGCGCGTCGCGGCGCTGCGTTACGACCTGCCCGACCTGCGCATGCTCATGACCGGCGATATGCGCTTCCTCCGTCAGTTCTAATCCTCCGCGCGAGAAGAAAGCGAGAACAACATGCGCGTCTCATATGAGTGGCTCAAAACCATGGTCGACGTTCCCGACGATCCCGCCGATCTGGTCGCCGAATTCGTCCGCACCGGCACCGAGGTCGAGGCTGTCGAGAAGGTCGGCGACCACCTCGAGCATGTGGTGACCGGCCAGATCATCTCCAAGGAGCCGCACCCCGATTCCGACCATCTGTGGCTCACCAAGGTCGACGTGGGCGATCGCAACCTCGGCGCCCACGGCACGCCCGAGCTGCTGCAGATCGTCTGCGGCGCCCAGAACTTCAATGCCGGCGATCACGTCGTCGTGGCCTTGGTCGGCGCAGTGCTGCCCGGCGGCTTTGCGATCAAGAAGAGCAAACTGCGCGGCATCGAGTCCTGCGGCATGAACTGCTCCGAGCGCGAGCTGGGGATCGGCGACAGCCATGAGGGCATCATGATCCTGCCCCCCGACGCCCCCATCGGCATGGATTTCTCCGATTACCAAGGCCTCTCCGATACCGTGATCGACTGCGAGATCACCCCCAACCGTCCCGATTGCCTCTCCATGGTCGGCATGGCCACCGAGGTGGGCGCCATCCTCGACGAGGATACCCACATCGAGCTGCCGCAGATCCAGCACGAGGAGGGGCCGGCTGCCTCCGAGCTCGTCTCCGTGGAGATCGCCGATGCGTCGCTCTGCTCGCGTTATGTGGCGCGTGTGGTGCGCGGCGTCAAAATAGGCCCCAGCCCCGACTGGCTTGCCAAGCGCGTCATCGCGGCGGGCAGCCGCACCATCAACAATGTCGTGGACGTCACGAACTACGTGATGTACCTTACCGGACAGCCGCTCCACGCCTTCGATCTGGGAAAGCTCTCCGAGCGTGACGGTACGCGTCGCATCGTGGTGCGCGCTGCGGCTGATGGCGAGAAGCTCACGACCCTCGACGGGCAGGAGCGGACGCTCAGCTCGGACATGGCCCTCATCACCGATGATGGCGTGTGCGGCGTGGCCCTCGCCGGCGTCATGGGCGGTGCCAACTCCGAGATCGATGAGGGCACGCACGACGTCCTGCTCGAGAGCGCCTGCTTCGATCCCGGACACATCTCGCGCACGAGCCGCAGCCTCGACCTCATGAGCGAGGCCTCCATCCGTTTCGAGCGCCAGGTCGATGCCGAGGGTTGTACCCGCGTGGCCGACATCGCCGCCGCCCTCTTCGAGAGCTGCTGCAGTGCTACGGTCTGCCCGGGTTCGGTCGATGCCTATCCCACAGCTGTCGCTTCCGTCACGGTCACCCTGCGTCCTGAGCGTGCCTGCGCTCTTATCGGCGCCGACATCGATGAGGGCTTCATGGTGAGCCGTCTCATGCGTCTGGGCTGTACGGTCGAGCGCGCAGACGGTACCCTTGCCGTCACCGTTCCTCCCAACCGCCCCGATCTTATCCGCGAGGCCGATCTCATCGAGGAGATACTGCGCCTCTGGGGTATGGCCGAGGTCGAGCCCACGCTTCCCGCTGCGAGAAATCATGCGGGCGGTCTCACGGTCGACCAGCAGCGCGTGCGCAGAATAGGCGCGACGTTGCGTGCCGCCGGCATGAGCGAGACCTCGACCTACTGCTTCGCCGCTGCCGACGATCTCGAGAAGCTCGGCATGTCCGACGAGGGCAGGGGCATCCCCGTGGAGATCCTGCGTCCGCTCGTGGCCGACGAGAACCAGATGCGCCGCTCCATGCTCCCCGGGCTGCTGCGCTCCGTGGCCTACAATCTCGACCACGGCGTCACCAACGTCGCCCTCTACGAGATCGGTCGCGTGTTCTATGCGCATGCCGGAAAGAGCCGCCCCGATGAGCCCAGCTTCGTCACCGGTGTCATGTGCGGTGCCTGGAAGGATGACGGATGGAATGCCACGTACCCCAAGCTCGATTTCTTCGATGCCAAAGGCGTGGTCGAGCAGCTCCTCGAAGCGCTGCGCATAGCCAAGGTGCGCTTCAAACCGGCCGCCCAGGAGATCTACAGCTGGCTCCAGCCGGGCCGTTCCGCCGAAGTGCTCGCCCAGGGCGAGGTCATCGGCTGGGTGGGCAACGTCCATCCTGAGGCGCTCGCCAAGTTCGATATCGACGTGCCTGTCGTGGCCTTCGAGCTCTCCCAAGCGGCGCTCCTGCGCCTCGCCCAGCGCGAGCTTCCCTATGTGGACGTTCCCACGCTGCCGGGCGTCGCAGTCGACCTTGCCATCGTGGTGGATGAGGATGTCACGGCCGAGACCCTGCTGCAGCGCATGGCCAGCGCCGGTGGCAAGTTGCTGAAGGACGTGCGCCTCTTCGATGTCTTCCGCGATCCCGTACGTGTGGGCGCGGGAAAGAAGAGCATGGCATTCTCGCTCACCTATCGTGCGGACGACCATACCCTCACTTCCGAGGAGGTAGAGGCGGCCCATGCTAAGCTGGTCAAGAAGGTCTGCGCGGCGACCGGTGGGGAAGTGCGCTCGTAGCGGCTGGTCCGCATAGAAGGGAGCATTCCCTCCTATGCGGACCTTAGGAGCATGCCATGCCGAGTTGGAACATACATTGTGCGCACGCCGAGAAGCTGCTCGCCGACCACGGCGCGGCGGCTCTCGGCATCCGTGACGAGAATGCGTTCCTCTTCGGCAATTATGTGCCCGACATCTACGTAGGCTACCTCGTGGAACCCATCTCATGCTGGATCGACTACAAGGACACCCACCTCGCGCGCAAGGCCTATATCCCCCTGCCCGACTGCCAGCGTTTCTGGCACCGCTACGTCGAGCCTTATGCGGATCCGCCCGAGCTGGTGCTCGGTGCATGGTGCCATTTGATGTGCGACCGCATCTACAACGCCCGCGTGCGCGCTTACATCAAGAGCGTGGGCGTGAGGCCCGGAGAGATCACCCGCATCGGCAAGCAGAGAGATTTCGATGCTTTCGGGCATACGCTGGCCATCTCGCACCATGTGCAGGCCACGCCCGAGCTTATCGCCCAAGCGGAAGCGTTCCCACAGTATGCGATCTGCGAGGAGGATACGAGCACTGCTGTGGATGCCGCGAATGACTTCGTTGATGATAACCAAGAGCATTTCCTCGAAGAGCTGCCGCCGCTTACCCTGCTCACACCGGAGTTCTTCTCTGAGGCGTTCGCCGCTGCGGATCGGGCCTGCTGCGAGGGCCTGCTTGCCCTCGCAGCCCGGGCAAGGGGCGCATAGGACCGCAGGCCTCCCGAGCCCGCGCGGCATCCCGACGCGCGGGGAGGCGATCCTCTTCAAACCATATCCCGCTGTCACATGAAATCGCCCGGATGGCGAAACATCACGGTTTTTTGCCGATTCTGGGCCTCGAATCGCCATCGGCCGGAAAGGGCACCCCTATCTCTGCAGGCCAGAGCTCCAAAAATGCAGCCCCGTTTTTATCGATGCCTCAAATCAGCAAAAAACCGTGATAGTTCGCCATCCGGGCGATTTCATGTGACGCAGTGTCTGCTGCCCGCTCGGGGTTTAAAGTTCGGGAATTGGTTCGGCGGTACGAGAAAGGAGGTACCCCCCTTCTCGTACCGCTTGAGCTGTATCAGGTTGAGCTGGGCTTTCGCGCTAGAACTCGCGGGCACTGTAAAGGCGCAGCGAAACGAGGCCTGAGAGCGCATAGAGTGCGAGCGTAACAGCCGCTGCACCCAGCAACAGGGGCCAGGGACTCCCTATATTTCCGATAACCTCCATCACCTGCGTGCCGAGGCCTCGGACGAACTCCTTCACGGGCTCCAGCGTGAAAAGTATGGGGGACAGAAGCGGGATCGCATAGAACAGGCGCGCTTTGGAGAGCCCCATTTTGAAGAAGAGGGGCAGCTCGATGGCCAGATAGGCAAGGACTGCCAGAAGGCAGATGCCGGCGAGCATCAGCACATCCTGCGCGGGCCGGAGTGTCACGGCGCCGAATTTGGCATAGGTGACGATGGCTGCGATGCCCGTGCCCACGATGATCCCTAGGACGAGGAAAGCTACGAGGAGGGCGGCCAAGATGATATAGCGGCTCATGATGACCTGCCTGCGCGAGAGGGGAAGCGAGAGTTTCACGGATTCCCAGCCTGCATGCTCGTCCAGACCGAAGAGCTGGAAGAAGGCGAAGAGGGATATCATGATCGTGCCGGTGCTCATGATGGTGGTCTGGATGGCGCCCGCGACTTCGGGCCCGCTGATGCCCTCCTCGCCGATGGACATGAGAGTGAGCATGATGCAGATGATGCTTACCGAAAAGACGAACTGCCTCAAGCTCTTCGCGATGGTGATCAGATCGGAATAGAAGAGTGCCTTCATCTACCTCACCTCGCCTTTCACGAGAAGGGTCATGACATCGGCGATGTCGGCGGGATCGAGCGCGAACTCAGGGTAGGCTGCCGCGAAGCTGCGGCGATCGGGTACGAGTACGGCATGGCTGAGCTCGCGGTCGAGCACGTGCAAGGTGCCGGGAGCGAAGGTGCCATCTGCGAGGACCCGCTCGAGTTCTGCGGTGCGCAGATGCGCCACGCCCATCCTCACAATGTCCTCGGTCGAGCAATCGAGGAGCAGCTGCCCATCGTCTATGAGCACGATGTAGTCGGCCAGATGCTCGAGGTCGCTCGTGATGTGGCTCGAGATGAGGATGGAGCGCCGCTCATCCTCCATCCAGCTGCGCAGCACATCGAGCACCTCATCGCGCACGATAGGGTCGAGACCGGCCGTGGGCTCGTCGAGGATGAGAAGGTCGGCACCGCTGGCGAGCACGCAGGCGAGCTGCGCCTTCATACCCATGCCGCGGGAGAGGTCCTTCACGGGCTTGTCGAGTGATTCCAGAGTGAGCCTCGAGCACATCTCGTCGAAGAATACCCTGTCGAAGCGGGGATAGGCGAGCTGGTAGATGCGGGACACGTCATGCACCGTCATCTGCGGTGGATAGCCCGTGACCGCGCTCACGTAGCCCACGCGTTCCTTGATGGCGAGCAGCTCGCGCTCATCGAGGTCTGCCGTGATATGCCCGAAGAGCTCGACAGAGCCCGCATCCAAGGAGATCGTGCCGAGGATGGCCTTCATGAGCGTGGTCTTACCGGCGCCGTTCTGGCCGATAAGTCCCACGATGGTTCCCGCCGGCACGTCGAGCGAGACCTGCTCCAAGGCGAAATCGTCATACGATTTGCCTATACTGTCCAGCCGGAGATTGCAGACCTGCTGCATCATTTCTCCTCCTCCAATTGAAGATCGAGCATCTCGTGCAGCTCCTTGGCAGAGAGCCCCGCGATGCGTGCATCCGCGATGATGCGGGCGAGCAACGCTTCCACATGCCGCAGGCGGTCCTCGCGCAGCAGCTCGAGATTGCCCGCCGAGACGAAGCAGCCCTTGCCGGGCATCGTCTCGATATAGCCCTGCGCCTCGAGATCGGAATAGGCCCGCTTGGTGGTGATGGCGCTGATGCGCAGCGATGTTGCAAGCGAGCGGATGGAAGGCAGGGCTTCGCCGGGAGCGAGCGCCCCCGTGAGGATGCTGTCGCGGATCTGCGAGGATATCTGCTCGTAGATGGGCTTATCCGATGAGTTGCGTATGATAATCTCCACAACGTCCCTCCGTGAGCAGGCCTGCGATACATAACTGTATATATCGTATATATACGGTTATGTCAATATATATCAATAGATTCACGGAGGATCCCCATACGGATAGACCCGAATGAGAGGCGGGTGCCCGAAGCTCGCGATATCTCCTCAAACCCCACTCTACGAATCGTGGAGTGACAGCTTCCGTTTGATCGCGTTACTGTCATGTCTAAGGAAGCGGATCGTATGAATCGAGGTGATACCGTGGGGTTACAAGAACGAATCCAAGAGATCTTTGCAGTGATGGTGGTGCCTGAAGTTCTGTTGGCGTTGACCGGATGCATCGATTCGCAAGGAGCGTCTTCCGTTATCAAGAACCAATCTGCATCCTATGCCGAATGCCCCTCTGAAGAATATGCCAGAGAGTATGGCTACCCGACGAACGCTCCGGGTCTGACATATGGGCCTCCGGTAAGAACTGACGAGGATCGGCCCGATTTGATACCGGCAGAAGGCAACGACGGCATAGCCGGCTACGTTTATGTAGATGATTCGTTTGGGGAACCGCCCTCGACGATCGGGGAGGCGCTTGCGAGCAGCCCAAACGAGTTATTCGATATTCCTGTATATAAGAGCGACGGAATTGCTGAAATCGGAACGTTTGCAGTGAACGGGGGCAATTTCATGAGAAATAATCGCAACACCAATGGGCAGGTCACAGCCCTTGCGTCCGTGCTGCTTTTCGTGCTTGCGCTCTTGCCTGCGACAGCTTTGGCGGCTTCCGCTTCCAGCAACCCTGCCAAATACGTCACGGTAAGCGGCCACTCATATAAGCATTGCACGGAGGTAGCGACTGAATCCGGCAATGCGTATGCCTTTACGTATGCGGAAACTACCAACGGGCTTGGATAATCCGGAGCCCATCGCTGCTTGCCCGAACGTGCGGTATGGTGAACATGTCAAATGGCTCGGCATTTCCACATGTTCTCGGGTGTGGTGCTCCGAAGGTTTCGGCTAGGTTCGTACATTCATCCACCCGTACGGGCTTAGACGTATGAGGACCGCGAGTCAAAGCCCAGCTCGCGGATGCTCCATGTATCGTGGGGCGGCAACCTCTATGCGGTCGCGTTACTGTAGTGCCGAGGAGACACGGTCATGGATGCAGCTAAGACAGGTTGTTTCATCGCCAAACTCAGATACGAGCAGGGCCTCACCCAGCAGCAGCTGGCAGAGAAGCTGCATGTCACGTACAAAGCGGTCTCACGTTGGGAGACGGGTCGCGGCACGCCTGGCATAGAGAATCTCGAGGCTTTGTCCTGCGAGCTGGGCGTGAGCGTGGCCGAGCTGTTGCATGGCGAGAGGCTTGACGATATGGTTCCTGCCGGGGATGCGGACGAGCTCGCCCGGGACAGCATCTCATTTGCTAGGCTGCTCCTGCATAGGAGCATTGCGGAGAATGCTGTCTGCAGCGTTCTCGCGGGACTCATCGCAGTGTTGTTCATCGTCATACGTCTCGCCAGCCCGTGCACGATTTCCTACCACGATGGCTTGGTGGAGGTTGAGAGAACCGAAGGCGGGATCCTGTTGGCGTCAATCGAGGACGGAGTTACGGGATGTGACATCAACTTCGCTGCCGATCCCGACACCGGCGAGACGATCGCCTATATCAGCTGTTACTCGAAGCTCTGGAGTGCCATCACGGGGACGACCGACCTTGGTTGGCATGCCCCGGGCATGCGCTGTGCCGTAGCGATAGGCAGCGATGACACGGTTGCACGTGTCTACTACTATTCGGGAGAGATCCATGTGCCAAAAGGGCGTTCCCTCTCACGCACCGCATCGGCCGGAAACGTGTTGCTCTACGCGCGAGATAAATCCGACGGTTTTGATGCCATCACGCAGCCTCGGCGGGTGTATGACGGCCTCATCATCGCTGCTGCTATTGTGGGCGCAGTTGGACTTGCCGTGTTTGCCATGCTGCGCAAGCGCAGGTATGCGCGCTTCATTCTCCTGGCCGCGCTGCTTCCCCTCTGCCTTGCCGCGAGTACGGCAGCAGTGCTTCGGGAAAGGATCGACCAGGTCTTCAACGCATCGTTTTATCTAAGCGGGATATCCCTCCTCACACTGGCGCTCTATTTCTGTGCTTGCATCGCCGTCATCCGCCCGTGGAACGATAAAGGAAAAGGCGGGTGGGCATCGGATTCCCTAACGCGGCGAGCAGGGATTCTCGTGGGTGCTGCGAGCGTATCGGTGGCGGTTGCATTCGCCGCCTGCGTCCTCCACGCACGTTTGAATGGCGGTTTCCGTAGCAGGACGGTCTTCATCCCGACGGATGACTACATCCTGCAGAACGGCTTTCCCGTGAACGCCTCGGGGCAGACGTATGGGCCTTCCGCCCTGCTCGATACGTACGGAATGCCGCTCGCTGAGCCGCCCGATCTTATGCTGGCCCAAGGGGTCGACGGCGTCGTGGGCTATGTGTACAGGGATGATCTTATGGGACCCGAGCCCGCTACCATAGAGGAGGCGATTGCCAGCCAGAGAACAAGCGACCAGGAGTTCCCCCTCTACGATAGAGATGGGAAGACCGTCATAGGAACGTATCTCCAGAAAGCTTCGTGATGTTTGGAGGTTATGCTGAATGCAGCCACATCAAGGTAGCCCTACATTCTCAAAGCGGTTCTTGCCATGCTCCTTGCGATGGCTGCCGCACCACCTTCTGCTTTTGCAGGCACGTCTACTGGGAACGTGCAGCATGCAACGGTTAACGGATACCCGTATGAATACTACGCAACGGCAACGACGCAAGGCAGTTCTGCCGTCGGCACGGGATGGGTGCAGACGACGGACGGCTCTTCTGCTCCGACTGGGTATATGGGGGTCTACGCGTATCTTTGCAAGGTCGGATATGGTTTGATTGCGCCCGACGGATGGGTTTACAGCAGCGTTGCACTTCAGGGCATGGGAATACGTGCAATTGCAACTTCCAGTGGAAATGAGACCTTCTTTGCACCGGCAAACATTAGGCTCTATAACGGGAATGGCTACAGCAGCTACTCCACGTGCACCACCCCCTATGTCCAAAACCCGAACGGTGCGATAGAGGCGATCCCATATGATCATGATCCGATTGCCCAGCAAAGCTTCGATATGGTGATTGATGAGAAGAGGATCACAATTATACCTGCCGTGGGAGTTAACGGGCGGAGTGGGTTCGTTATGTGGAAAGACCTCGGGACTGACTGTATTCCCTCAGGCCCGGAAGAAGCCGTTGCTTATACTGCCAGCCAGCCAGATGTGCGCTATATTCCCGTGTACGATGAGGATGGCGTTGCCGTCGTCGATGAGTTTCCCATCTATGGCGGTTATGACGGCGGCAGCGAGCGATTCTGAGGATTGCGTAAGCCTGTTCAAGCACGGCGGGACCGGACGAGCAGCGCGGGCCCTGTTTGTTGACGGCCTGTAGGGCCCTTTCCTGTCGCCGCATCTCTCATACGGGTAAACCCGTATGAGAGATGCGGGGTTGCTTAGGGGCGGGAGCTTGTTCCGCCTGGAGAGCATGCGGCCAGCGCACGTAGTCGCGTGCGATCCGCCGGTCCATGCCCCGGTTGTCCGAGGAGATGCCCGCCACGAAGCGCTCGCCCGTGCCCGTGCGGGCTGCCACCGGGATGCAGCCG
>JAKPQM010000043.1 GCA_029546925.1 Actinomycetes bacterium | reverse complement strand
CCCATGGGCCCGCGCATCATGCCCCTGCCCCGCATGCTGTCCATGGTCTTGGTGTCTTTTGCGTTATCGTTCAATCTGCTCATCTTGACAGCTCCTCCGGCGAAAGCTGCGACAGCGCGATCTGCTTGTAGACCTCGCAGTCTCTCATCAGCTCCTCGTGCCTGCCGATGCCCACGATCTCGCCCTCGTCGAGGACGACTATCTTGTCGGCGTTCATTATCGTGCCTATCCTCTGGGCGACTATGAGGATGGTGGCGGCTCCTGTCTTGGCGCTCAGCGCCCTCCTGAGGGCGGCGTCGGTCTTGAAGTCCAGGGCCGAGAAAGTATCGTCGAAGATGTATATGCCGGGCTTCTTGACGAGCGCCCTGGCTATGGAAAGCCTCTGCTTCTGGCCTCCGGAGACGTTGGTGCCCCCCTGGGAGATCTCGGAGCCGAAACCGTCCGGCCTGTCGGATATGAAATCCAGCGCCTGGGCGGTGGAAGCGGCGTCGATCAGGTCCTGCTCGGTGGCCTCCTCGCGCCCGTACCTGAGGTTCGTACCTATGGTGCCGGAGAAGAGTATGCCCTTCTGCGGGACGTATCCGATCCGGTCCCTGAGCTCATGCATGCTCATCCGCCTTATGTCGATGCCGTCGAGGAGTATCTGCCCTTCGGTGACGTCGAAGAAGCGGGGTATCAGGTTTATGAGGGTGGACTTGCCGGAGCCGGTGCCGCCGACGATGGCGGTTGTCCTTCCGGGTTCGGCCTTGAAGCTTATGTTGCACAGGACGTAGTCCTCGGCGTCGGGGTACTTGAAGGCGACGTCCTTGAACTCGACGCTTCCGACGGTGGCAGGAGGCGCGATCGGCGAGGCCGGGTCCTTGACCGAAGTCTCAGTGCCCAGCACCTCATCGACGCGTACGATCGAGACCGACGCCCTTGGCACCATGATGGACACTATGGATATCATCAAGAACGCCATTATTATCTGCATCGAGTACTGTATGAACGCCATCATGCTGCCGACTTGCATGTTGCCGAGGTCTATCTGGTGCGCGCCGGTCCATACGATGAGTATGGCGATGGCGTTCATC
>JAKPQM010000097.1 GCA_029546925.1 Actinomycetes bacterium | reverse complement strand
AGATGGCGCAGCCGCGCCACGAGCACGAGGTTCTCACGTCCGGTGAGGATCTCATCGACAGCGGCGAATTGGCCGGTGAGGCTGATCGTCTCGCGCACCTTCGCTGCATCGCCCACCACGTCAAAGCCCGCGACCGTCGCTGTGCCTGCATCGGCGGCCAGCAGGGTCGAGAGAATCTTGGTGAGCGTGGTCTTGCCCGCGCCATTCGAGCCGAGAAGCGCGAAGATGCTGCCCCGCTGCACCTCGAAGTCAACCCCGCGCAACACCTCGAGCTTCTTGAACGACTTGACGATCCCACGCACCTCAATTGCTGCCGCGGAAGTCATTTCGGGCCCTCTCGCTCCGCATCCTGGATCGACTTCACCAGACGGGCACGTTCTTTATCGATCCACTGCTTGCCTGTGTAGGCCTGAGCGAACGCCTCGGCAAACTCGACCGGGTCGTCGCCCACGATCGCGCGCACCGGCGTTTCGTCGGCAGCGGCGCGCTCCCACAGATCGGCCAGATCGCCGAACATCGTGATGAGGGTGTCGCCATCGGTGATGCCCCCGCAGTACATCAGGTAGCGATGCATTGCCTTTGCGGCGCCTGCATATGACTCGGGCAAGGCATCGATGCGTGCCTTGTCGAGTTTGTATTGCTTCTTTTGCTCGAGCGATCCGGTGAGCGCCTCGATCCACTTTGCAGCCATGGCTATTTGCCTCCTTCGCGGAGCTGTTCTAGACGTTCTGTGAGGAAGCTCCACGTCCCCCAGAACTCAGTGAGTTGTTCTTGTCCCTGCGCATTGAGCGAATACACCTTGCGCGGCGGCCCCTTCTCCGAGGGCACCTTTTCAACATCGACGAGTCCGCGTTGCTCGATCCGAATGAGCACCGCATAGATGGTGCCTTCGGCGAGGTCGACGAATCCGCGGTCACGCAGCCCGGCGGTGATCTCATAGCCATAGGCGGGGCGCGCGGCCAGAATCGCGAGCACGATGCCCTCGAGGACTCCTTTGAGCATCTCCGTGGTTTGCTTGCCCACAACGCTCCCTTCATTGCTACTCAGCGTTACTTACTACCAGTACATAGTAACGCTGAATAGCGAGAGGGCAAGGGGAAGTTTGCAACCGGAGAAGAACTCCGGCTGCAGCGTGGGCGGGATGCGCCTAGCGGAGCGCGCCCACACTCGCCAGCGCGAGGCGGATGAGCGTGCCACGGCCGCCCTCCATCTCATCCGCGAGCGCGTCGGACGATGCCTCTGCCGGGCTCAACCAGGTGAGCTCAAGGGCGTCTTGCCGAGGCTCGCACGTGCCCGAAACCGGCACAACGAACGCCAACGAGACCGCGTGCTGGCGGTCATCGTGAAAGGCCGAGAGCCCGGGCATCGGAAAGTATTCGGCAACGGTGAACGGGGTGGGCTGCGGCGGGAGAAGTGGGAAAGCCATCGGCCCGAGGTCGTTCTCGAGATGGCGGAACAGCGCGTCGCG
>JAKPQM010000080.1 GCA_029546925.1 Actinomycetes bacterium | reverse complement strand
GCGTACGCTCGAGCGCCTGTAGCTTGCTGCCGACGATGCGGAAGAGGTCCATGTGGTCCTTTCAGGGCGCGGGCGTGCTCTCTTCGACGAGGGCGATCTCGTCGTCGGTGAGGCCGTAGAGGTCGTAGACGATGCGGTCGATGGCTGTGTTCACAGTCTGGAACTCGCGACGACAGTGAGCCGCATCCTGTGCGGTGCGTGCCGCGTGAAGCTCGGCGGCCAACGCAACAGCCTGCTCGACCAGTCCTACGATTGCCGTGGAACACTCTCTGCCGCGGTCATGTCCGGCACCGGGCTGCGCAATGGGCAAGGAACGGATGAAGCGAGCTTCGAAGCTGTACCACCCTCCTCGCATCGAGGTGGCGGTTCTCCTGATCACCCAGTCCAGGAGGCGGCTATTCAGGAGTCCGAGAAGGTACTCGATTTCATAGCCATCCGCGGGAAGGATGCCGTAGCCCCCCGCCACACCGCCGGTGAAGAAACACTCTCCCGTAGGATCCCAAGAGAAGGCTGCCCGAGGTGCCAAATCAGGGGTGAACAACTTGGGAAGCGGCATGACATCCAGCGCTTGAATGCGACTGAACGAGTACCAGTCCAAGCCGCGCATTCGCCCCCGCTCGCGCCCTTCGAGGGAATCCCTATTGGCCAGCAGGTACTTCCACGTCAGCGGGAACCTGCGGGCAAGCTCATCCGCACCGATGAGCACCGGCGTACCGCCTTCGTGCTTAAACGGGAAAAGAATCAGTCGATTGGTACGCCTCAGGTAGTATCTGGCGCTGTCTCCCCCCTTCGCGAGCCAGTGCAGCAAACCTGCTTCGAGCCAGTGTTCATGGCATGTAGCGCGCGAGTAGACATGCACAGACTCATCAGACCGCTCGAGCTCCTCGACGATGTATACGGAGTCTGCGCCTGTCTTGATTCCTTGGAAGATGCGGGCTGCGGCGTCACCCAGCTTCGTCGGGGACGTGCGCAAGCGCGCGAGAAGTTCACCGGTTCTTCCGGTTGACAGCATCCACTCTGCACCGCTGAGAAGGCGCGCTGGAACGCTGCCGCCGTCCTTGCTGCCGGCTCGCCAAGCGTCGAGATCATCAACTTGACAGACGCGAACTTGGTCATGTGGCAGTCGGCCAACGAGCAGCAGGCACGTGTACGTCGATGCCTGCGCGAAAACCTGCTGATGCCCAAAGTGGACAATCTCGCTGACATGCCGCCCCCGACTCAGTAGCCCGCGCAGAGGCTCTCCATACTTCGCGTTCATGAACTTGTGTGGGAGGATGAAACCCAGCAGGCCGCGTGCGCTCATCAGCGAGAGTCCGCGCTCGACGAACACGACGTAGATGTCGTAGTTGCCTTTGCTTGCGCTCACGTAGCGCCGTTTGTAGAACTCGACCTCGCGCGGAGCGAACTCCTTCAGGTTCTGGATGCGGATGTAAGGCGGGTTCCCGATCACCGCATCGAACCCGCGCCGCTCCTCCGGCACCGACTTCCCCAGGATGTGCGGGAACTCGGCCTCCCAGTCGAAGACGTTGATGCGGTAGCGCTCCTCGTCGTTGAGGCCGGCGAGGCCGAGCTGGGCGTCGGCGTAGAAGTCGGGACCGATCAGCGAGTTGCCGCACTTGATGTTCGCGGCGAGGTCGGGCAGGGCGCGCTGGTGGAGAAAGCTGAGCTGGGCATCGATCGTCTCCGCCGTCTCGTCCTCGAGCACCTTGAGCAGCAGGCTGAGCTTGGTCGTCTCGACCGCTTGGGCGTCGATGTCGACGCCGTAGATGCTGTTCACGAGGATGCGCTTCTTCTCGGCGGTGGTGAGGCGCCAGGCGCCGCCGCGGCCCTGGTAGACCTCCTTGCGGTGCTTCTCGGCGCCGTGGGCGACGTACCAGTCACGATGCCAG
>JAKPQM010000114.1 GCA_029546925.1 Actinomycetes bacterium | reverse complement strand
GCGTTGAAACCCTGGTTGCCCTTGAGGGACTTCACCTTCTCCACCACGATGCCGCCCTCGAGCCCGGCGTTCACCGCGATCTGCCGCAGGGGCTCCTCGAGCGCCTTCTGCACGATCTTCACGCCGAACTTCTGGTCGCCCGGCAGATCGAGGCCGTTGAGCTTGTCGATGCAGCGCAGAAGCGCGACACCGCCGCCCACGATGAAGCCTTCCTCGACCGCGGCGCGCGTCGCGTGCAGGGCGTCCTCCACGCGGGCCTTCTTCTCCTTCATCTCCGGCTCGGTCGCTGCGCCCACCTTGATCACCGCAACACCTCCCGCCAGCTTGGCAAGCCTCTCCTGAAGCTTCTCGCGGTCGTAGTCGGACGTGGTCTCCTCGATCTGCGCCTTGATCTGCGTGATGCGGCCCTGGATGTCCTTGCTCTTGCCCGCGCCCTCCACGATGGTGGTGTTGTCCTTGTCGATGACGACCTTCTTGGCCCTGCCGAGATCGCCGATGGTGGCGCTCTCGAGCTTGCGGCCCAGCTCCTCGGAGATCACCTGGCCGCCCGTCAGGATGGCGATGTCCTCCAGCATGGCCTTGCGCCTGTCACCGAACCCGGGCGCCTTCACCGCCGCGCACTTGAGCGTGCCCCTGAGCTTGTTCACCACGAGCGTCGCAAGGGCCTCGCCCTCCACGTCCTCCGCGATGATGAGGAGCGCGCGGCCCTCCTTCGCGATCTGCTCGAGGACGGGGATGATGTCCCGCATGTTGCTGATCTTCTTGTCGTGGATGAGGATGAGAGGGTTGTCGAGAACGGCCTCCATGCGCTCGGCGTCCGTCACGAAGTAGGGCGAGAGGTAGCCGCGGTCGAACTGCATGCCCTCCACCAGCTCGAGGGTGGTCTCCATGCCCTTTGCCTCCTCCACCGTGATGACGCCCTCCTTGCCCACCTTGTCCATGGCGTCCGCTATCAGGGAGCCCACCTCGCTGTCGCCGTTGGCAGAGATCGTCCCCACCTGCTCGATCTCCTTCTTGTCCTCCACCTTCCGGCTCATCTTCTTGAGCTCCTCCACCACGGCCGAGGTCGCCCTGTCGATCCCCCGCTTGAGATCCATCGCGTTCATCCCCGCCGCCAGGTACTTCAGACCCTCCGTGTAGATGGCCTGCGCCAGAACCGTCGCCGTGGTCGTCCCGTCACCCGCCACGTCCGACGTCTTGCTCGCCACCTCGCGCACCATCTGCGCACCCATGTTCTCGAACTTGTCCTTCAGCTCGATCTCCTTGGCAACCGTCACTCCGTCCTTGGTGACGTTCGGCGCGCCGAAC
>JAKPQM010000106.1 GCA_029546925.1 Actinomycetes bacterium | reverse complement strand
GCACCCAGACGCTGTCTACCACGGTCCCGGACCCGACGGCGCCCAGCTGGACGCTGAACATCCCCGCGGACACGGCCGTCCCCTACGGCGATCCCGACACCTCCATCGGATGGGTGACCGTCTCGGACGTGCAGAACGTCGGCGACTATTTCATCGCCTGCAAAATATCTCACGCGGACTTTGCCAGCGGGGCGGACGCCATCCCGCTCAAGCTAGTCCTTGACCGCTATGAAGGCGGTTCCCTTGTAGCAGTCCACGTTTCAACAGATATCACCCATAGCGCCCCGCTCATCCTGTATTTCGGCTCTAGACCTGACACGGCATGCAGCGCGGAGATCTTCGCACTGGTCGACGATGCCGACTGGGCTGCGGCCGCCCCCGGCTCCTACACGGCCACGGTGACCTACACCTCCGAGCTTGGCTCTTTTTAAAGGTCTCGACGCATTTCCCGGCATAGAGCACGCCGCAGCAGACAGGAAAGGAACGCAGATGACGAAGAAGATCAGACCTTGGGCAGCGATGGCATGCGCGCTGCTCCTCGCGCTCGGCGTGGGCACGGCTGCCCTGGCCGACACGCAGGGCACCCAGACGCTGTTCACCGGCGTCCCGGAGAACCCGCCCAGCTGGACGCTGAACATCCCTGCGGACACGGCCGTCCCCTACCGCGCGACCGAGACACCCATCGGCGATGTGACCGTGTCGGACGTGCAGAACGTCGAGGACGGCTATCTCATCGGCTGCAGCGTGTCCAACACGGACTTCGCCAGCGGGGCGGACATCATCCCGCTCACCTTGGAAGGCGACTTCTATGCAGACGGCATTCTCTACGAAACCAAGCCAATATCAGATGGCACCCCGTTCGAACTGTATGCCGGCCATGAACCTAGTCGGGTATACAGCACAAAGGTCATCGCGCTGGTCGAGGCCGGCGAGTGGGATGCAGCCGCCCCCGGAGTCTACACGGCCACGGTGACCTATACCTCTAGGCTTTATCTTGGGGTTTAAGGGTTTTCGGCGCGCCGATGGGACCAAACGGCCCGTCGGCGCATCATGATATAATCTCCGACATATAGCGCGGCGAGCAGAGGGGACCCGTATGACGAAGAGGATCAGGCCTTGGGCGGTTCTGGCCTGCACGCCGCACCTCGCGCGCCGAGCAGAGCGCAGCTCCCGCTCGGAGTAGGGAGGCCGACGATGGTCAACGAACGCACCCGGACATGGAGGAGCAGGGCCGTCCTGCTCCTCTTCATTGTTATCGCTGCAGCGGCCGTCATCGCCGCTTCGATTTTGCTACGCGACACCTCAGGGCAACCTGCTGACACCGCGCAAGAACAGCAGGCGGAGGAAGCGCCGGAGAAGCTGACGGACACCATCGCCATCCCGCAGTTCGGATGGCTCAACCTGACCGCCGACAGCCGCGAGCAGACGCTGACCTTCCAAAATCCGGAGCAGAACTTCTGCTGGTTCAGGATCTCGCTGCTCTTGGAGGACGGTACCGTCCTCTGGACAAGCGAGCTTGTCGCTCCGGGCGAGGAGTCCGCTCCTGTCGTCTTGTCGATGCCCCTTGCTGCGGGCGAGTACGAGAATGCCATCCTGAAATACGAGTGCTTCAGGATGGATGAGGAGCAGACGCCGCTCAACGGAGCAGAAGGTCGCCTGACTTTGAAAGTCGCGTAAACGATTGGAAGGGAACGCTTCCCTTTCTGTTATTTGCCCAGATAGACCCCTAATGACTGTACAGTCACCGAGGGTCTATCTGGGCAAACGCCCTCTAGAGCCCTGCGCGCACGACCTTCTCGGCACGTTTGCCCAGCAAAGCTCCTATCGACTGTACAGTCACCAAGGTCCTTGCTGCGGGAATGGCAGAGACAGAAGGGTCCGGTTCGCGAGCGGTGGGCAGAGAGGGGCGCTCTCCCATTCACTGAGTCCTGGCAACGATCATCCCCATCGGGACACGATCATCCCCGGGATGTTCGTGAACACCTGCGGGATGATCGTGTCCCGATGGGGATGATCGTGCGGGCGCGCAGCGAGGTTCCATCATGGACCGATCCCACATCGCCAAATCACCTCCGCGATGTCCAGTGAGCGCGACTCGGGCGTGATCTGCAAGGTAGGCGGCGACGGCTTCCTCGTTCTCGCCCTCGTGCCGCCACGGATCTTTCCGGCAACGTTCTCCGACGGATTGTCGGAAAGGAGTAGGAGGACTGACGAGGCCTCGGGATCGAACCGCTCGGAGAGTGCGTATGCCCGATCGATGCGGTAGCGCTCCTCCGCCAGGGCATGGTCGATTGCGGCATGGGTTTTGCATGCACGCGAGAGGGATCCTTCCGTCCCGTGTTCCTGAGGCGCGCCTTCCATGCCCTGTCTGGTGCCTCGATACGCGAGCAACGCCTCCATCCAGCCATCGGGCAAAAGTGCCGGCATGGCTTTTAGTGACTGTGCAGTCACCGAGGATCCTGCTGCGGGAATGGAACAGGGAGGGCGCACCCCCCTGCTCACCGCTGGGAACGCACGCGGCGCACGATGAAGCAGCTGTGGATGCGCGGATTGCGCTCGAAATCGTGTGGGATCGTGCGGGCGGTGATGTCTTCTAGCGAGACGCCCGCGCGGGCGAGGGCGTCCGTGTCGGGTTTGAAGCTGCGCAGGTTGCACGAGAAGATGCAGACGCCCTCCTCGGAGAGCAGGCGCGACACGCCGATCAGCAGCTCGGCATGGTCGCGCTGGACATCGAAGGAGCTCGTGCGCATGCGCGCGGAATTCGAGAAGGTCGGCACGTCGCAGAAGATGAGCTCGTAACGCGAGGCGCCCCGCGCATGGCGCTGCTCGTCCACCCATGCCAGAACGTCTGCCTGCACGAAACGGTGTCCCGCGCCTTCGAAGCCGTTGCGCGCCATGTTGCGCGCGGCCCAGTCGAGCGAGGGGCGCGAGAGGTCGACGGTCGTGGTTTCGAGCGCTCCCCCATCTGCCGCATAGCAGCTCGCCGTGCCCGCATAGGCGAAGAGGTTCAGGAAGCGCTTGGGCGCGGGCGCCTTCTTCATCATCTCGCGCAGCTCGGCGCGCGTGATGCGGTGATCGAGGAAGGTGCCCCAATCCAGATGCCTGCCGAAATCGACTTCGAACTCGAGGCCGCCCTCATCGACGATATGGACGGCATGCGCGGTCTCGGCGCCCTCTGCGGCGTATTGCGAACCGCCGCGCCCCCGGGAGCGCGTGCGGAGGCTCACGTGCCGGGGATCGATGCCCAGGACCACGGGGGCGATGGCCACCGCATCGCAGAGCCGCCTTCGGGCGAGATCGGCATCGACGGAGGCAGGGGGCGCATACTCGGCTATCGAGAGCCAGCTGTCCTTCTCGTCGCCGAGGCTGCCGTAGATCTCGATGGCGAGCGCGTAATCGGGAAGGTCGGCATCGTAGACGCGGTAGCAGGAGATATCCTCCCGCGCCGCCCACTTCCTGCGCTCGCGGGCAACCTTGGCAAGGCGGGCTGCGAACTGGTCGGAGGCGGGGACCGAGACCGCGACATCCTGGACCGACCCGTCCGGAGCCTTGCACGGCACGCGCAGGCGGGGCTGCACGGCGGCAGCTTCGATGCATTCCATGACGGCATCGGAGCGGCCCATCGGAACCCGGCGCGTCTGGAGCGGCTCGGCACCCAGCAGGCCCGCCAGGCCCTGGCGGGAGAAGAGCACGGCGCGCGCTGTCTGCGGACAAGCCAGGAGTATGCGCTCCACGCGGTCGCGGAGGGCGATCTGCTGCACGAGGGCATCCGCGAAGACCCATGAGCCGTCGAGGATGAGGACCTGCGCATCCGGGCCGAGCGCATCAAGAGCGCCGTCGCGCAGCTCCGCGGCAAGCCCGAGCTCGCGCAGGCTCCTGCGCATGCGGGCGACGCTTTCAGACCTCTCAGCCAACACAAGGAGTGCGGCCTGCGGAGACCTGCGGGCAGCCCGCGCCTCCGCGATGAGCTTCTCGGCAAGCGCCTCATCGAAGCCCTTCCACGCCTCGCATCCGAAGCGGGGGCGCAGAAGGCCGGGCGCGACGTTCTCGGCATAGAGGGCGGCCTCGAGGGCAAGCGCCTCGCCCGTGGTGAGGAGCGCAAGCGGAGCAAGACCGTCCCAACCGTCCATGCTGATCAGGGCGGCAGCGTAATCGCTCCTGATGCCCGTCTGACGCACGGACTGCCCACCGCGCGAGAAGAGCGGGCGGGCGCCCGTAAGCACGATGCCCACCGTCGCACGCACGTCTCGGATGCGCAGCGACATCACCGTATCGGGTCGCTCGCGATCGACGGACGGCCGCGCTCCATGCCGCGCGTAGATGCGGTCGACGATCGCGTCCTTGGCCCGCTCGGCGCTGAACTGCGTGTTCTTGAGCTGCGCGTTGGTGCCGTGGGCGTCCACCATGAAGCTCGACTGCGAGCCGAGGTGCTCCTCCCAAGGCAGGGCGGAAAGCGCGCCGTAGAGCCCGTCGGAATCCTTCGCGGCGATACGGGCGAGCACCGCGATCACGCGCGAGGCGAGATGCGACCAGACGCAGGCGCGAAGGCCCGTCTCCAGCGTACCGGAAAACGATACCTGGCCTTGGAGCGGGCGCACCTTATCGGCACCCAGATCTTTGAGCTCCCCCGCCAGCAGATCCTCGAGGCGGGCGGGGCATGTCGCGACGAATTCCACGTTATACCTCCATCGAATGCTTGTTTCCATCATACGTTGCCGCACGCGCACGGAGTCGTGCCGTTCTGCCTCTTTCTCGCAACGGATGGGGGCGCGCTCGACTAAGATAATGCTCGAAGACAGCCCCCGCTTTGAGAAAGGGATCCTATGAACGCCGAAATTCTCGAGAAGATCCAGCTTTGGCAAGAGAACCTCACCGATCCCGAACTCAAGGAGGAGCTCGAGGGTCTTGTGGCAGCCAATAACGAGGAGGCCCTCAACGATGCGTTCTACCGCAGCCTCGCCTTCGGCACGGCGGGCCTGCGCGGCGTGCTCGGCGTGGGCACCAACCGCATGAACATCCATGTGGTCGCCCAGGCAACCCAGGGCTTGGCCGACTACCTCAACGCCCACTACGAGGCGCCCACCGTCGCCATCGCGCGCGATTCCCGCCTCCATGGCGAGGATTTCCAGAAGATCGCCGCAGGGGTTCTCGCCGCCAACGGCATCCGCGTGTACGTCTACCCGCGCATCGAGCCCGTCCCCGCGCTGTCCTTCGCCGTGCGCCACCTCAAGACCTCTGCGGGCATCGTCCTCACGGCCTCGCACAACCCCGCGCCCTACAACGGGTACAAGGTCTACAACGACAACGGCGGCCAGATCGCCAACGAGGCGGCCGACGAGATCAGCGCGAACATCGAGAAGGTCGACATCTTCGAGGGCGTGCGCAGCATGAACTTCGACGAGGCGCTTGCAGCCGGCCTCGTGGAGTGGACGCCCGAGGAGGTGCTCGACGCCTTCATCGCCAATGTCAAGAAGGTCTCCGTTCCCGGATTCACGGCCGCCGAGGGCTATAAGGTCGTCTACACGCCGCTCAACGGCACCGGCATCGAGTGCGTCACCCGCATCCTCGAGGAGATCGGCGTCAAGGACGTCGCGATCGTCCCCGAGCAGGCCGAGCCCGACGGGCATTTCCCCACCTGCAGCTATCCCAACCCCGAGTTCCGCGAGGCGCTCGAGCTGGCCCTCAAGCTCGCCGAGGAGGTCAAGCCCAACCTCGTCGTGGCCACCGATCCCGACGCCGACCGCATGGGCGCCGCCATCCCGCACAAGGGCGACTACGTGCTCATCTCCGGCAACGAGATGGGCGTCCTCATGATGGACTGGCTCTGCCAGCAGGCCGCCAAGGGCGGCGAGAACGTCGCCGAGAAGGTCGCCGTCACCACGATCGTCTCCTCCGTCATGCCCGACGCGCTCGCCGAGGACTGGGGCTTCGAGCTGCGCCGCGTGCTCACCGGCTTCAAGTACCTGGGCGACCAGATCGACCAGCTCAAGGATGCCGGCGAGGAGGATCGCTTCCTCATGGGCTTCGAGGAGTCCTACGGCTACCTCGTGGGCACGCATGCCCGCGACAAGGACGCCATCGTGGCCACGATGATCTGCGTCGAGATGGCCTCCGATTACGCGGCGCGCGGCATGGACCTCTACGAGGCCATGGAGGAGCTCTACAAGAAGTACGGCTACTACCTCAACGGCACGGTCAACGCGAGCTTCCCGGGCGAGACCGGCGCTGCGCGCATGGCCGAGATCATGACGGGGCTGCGCGAGAAGCCGCTCTCCGAGATCGCCGGGCTTGCCGTCACGGGCGTCACCGATTTCGCCACCGGCCCCGAGATGCCCCGCGTGGGCGGTCTGCAGAAGGAAGCGCCCCAGGTGCTCCCGGGCACCAACGCCATCGAGTACCGCCTCGAGGGCGGCAACAAGGTCATCTTCCGCCCATCCGGCACCGAGCCCAAGGTCAAGGCCTACCTCTTCGCCAAGGGCGAGACGCGTGCCGATGCCGAGGCTGTGCGCGCGAAGCTCGACGAGGCCAGCAAGGCCATCCTCTCGTAACAGACAGTCCTGAACGAAGGGACGGGGGCGTTGTTCACCTAGTCCTGAACGAAGGGACGGGGGCGTTGTTCACCTGAACAACGCCCCCGTCCCTTCGTTCACGTCAGGTCAATCCACGCTTTTCAGGCTCTCCACCATATCGATCCGCTGGAGCTTCGGCATGATGGCGATCATCACGATGAACGAGAAGACCAAGGTCAGCCCGAAGGCGATGAGGAAGCTGGTCAGATGGATGTCGCGCCCGAACATCACGGCATCGACCTCGGCGGTCACGACCACGAAGCCCTCCATGACCACGCCGAGCGCCAAGCCGGCGAGCGCCCCCGCGATCACAAGCAGGATGGTCTCGCGGAAGAGGTAGGCGGCAACCTCGCGGCGATCGAAACCGAGGACCTTGAGGCTCGCGATCTCGCGGGTCCGCTCGATGAGCTGGATGTTGATGAGGTTGTAGAGCACGATGAAGGCGAGCGTCGCCGCCGCTGCCACGAGCACGATGACGATCAGGTTGACCGAGCCCAAGCTCTTGCGGTACGAGTCGATCGTCTCGGTATTGAAGATGACGGTCGAGACCGCATCCTCATCGGCGAGCACGGTGGCGACGTCTGAGCGCGTCTGGTCATCCGAGGCGACGTGCGCGAGCACGGAATCCTGCTCGCAGGATCTCCCCGTGACCTCCTCCCATATATCCGCCCCCACGTAGAGGTAGTGGTAGACGTAATTCTCGCAGACGCCCGTGACGACGAACTCATAACCCGCGCCCGTGGCGTTGCCGATCTCGTCCTGATCGTAGACGATAACCGTATCGCCTGCGGTCACGCCGAGGCGTCCCGCCATCTTCTCGGTCAGGATGACGGACTCGGGGCCGAGCTCGAGGGGCGCTCCCCCAACACGCTCGCGCAGATCTACCAGAGCAGAGAAGGATGCGTAATCGTCGACGATGTTCACCTGCAGGGCGGATGTCCCCTCGTAGGAGGCGGATCCTATCTGCATGTTCTCGAGATCGAAGCGCGCGAAGGCATCCCCTCCGCCCGTCTTTGCAAGGAGGGCCTCGACAGCATCCATATCCTCTGCGGCAGAACCCGCCTCCATCCCCACGATGACGTTGTAGCGCGTGATGGGGTGGTCGTTCTCGAACTGGTAGGAGATGATGTCCCAGATGGAATCGTGCAGGCCGAGACCGGTCAGGAGCAGGGCCGTGCAGCCCGCGATGCCGATGATGGTCATGGCGAGGCGCCGCTTGTAGCGGAAGAGGTTGCGGCAGGTCACCTTCCACGAGAAGGACAGGTTATGCCAGATGATCCCGACGTGCTCGAGCAGGATGCGCTTGCCCGCCTTGGGCACGCGGGGCAGCATGAGCGTGGCAGGCACCTCCTTGAGCGTGGCCGTCGCCGCGCCGAGAATCGCGAGCAGGGTCACGCCGACGCCGAAACCGGTGGCCGTGGCGGCGATCCGCGCATCGATGGGCATCGGGAAAACGAGCAGCGGCACGTTGTAGAGGATGGCGTAGGCGATCTGGACCACCCAGGGCAGCAGCTGCGAGAGGGCGGCAATGCCGATGAAGCTGCCCACGAGGCCCGCAAGGGCCGCATACGCCACGTACTTGGCGGTGATGCGAGCCGTCGAGAAACCCAGGGCCTTATGGGTGCCGATATCGATACGCTCATCCTCGACCATGCGCGTCATCGTGGTGAGCGAGACGAGCGCCGCCACGAGGAAGAAGATGAGGGGGAACACGCGGGCGATGGCGTCGATGCGCATCGAGTCGTCGCGGTGCGAGGCGATGCCCGTGTTCATGGTGCGGTCGAGCACGTAGACGGATGGGGCCTCGAGCGCATCGATGTCGGCGCGGGCAGCGGCGAGTTGGGCCGCCGCGTCGGCAAGGCGGCTATCGACCTCGGCGCGGCTGTTGTTGAAGGTGGCGAGGCCCTCCTCGTACTGCTCGCGGCCCTCCGCAAGCTGGCGGCGGGCGGAGGCGAGTTGGGCGGCGGCATCGTCGAGGGTGCGCTGGGCGCTCGCGAGCTGCGCCTCCGCGCGGGCAGCCTGTTCGTAGTAGGTCTGCCAGCCGGCTGCGAGCTCGATGCGCCCCTCGTCGATGGCATCGCGGGCCGCCTGGGCCTGGTCGAGCTGCGCGGCGGCATCGGCGATGGCCGCATCGCCTTGGGCTGTGCCCGCATCGATCTCGGCAACCGCCTCGTCGAGGGCCGCGCCGACCTTCCCGATCATGGCGGGCGCGACCGCGCGCAGGGCCTCGAAGACCTCTTGGGGCTCCGCCTCGAAGTCGATGCCCTCGAGTTCTGCGATAAGATCGCCCGCGAGCGCCTCGATGCGGGCGCGCACCTCCTCCGATTCGGGATCGATGAGGCCCGACTCGTAGAGTTCCCGTGCGGCCTCGAGGGCCGCCTCGACCTTCGGGCGCGCCTCGTCGAGCTGCTCCTCGGTGGGCACGCCCTCGATTGCCGCGAGCTCCGCCAGGGCATCGAGCGCATCCTCCACGGCAAGCAGGTTATCGCGTGCGGCCACGAGCTGCGCGCGCTGCTCCTCCCATGCGGCGGCTCCGGCATCGAGCTCCTCGCGGGCTGCGTCGATATCGGCCTGGGTCATCCCGAGCTGGCACTCAGCCTCATCGAGTTTCCGCCCGTTGGCCTCGAGCGTCGCCACGGCAGCCTCGAGCTGGCGCTGCGCGGAAGCGCGGGCGGAGGCGAGCGCCGCGATGCCCGCATCGAGGTCGCTCTGCCCGTCCGCGATGGCCCGCTCGGCAGCCTCGAGCTCGTCGAGGGCCGCTGCGAGTTTGGCCGCGGCATCTCCGAGCTCCTCGTCGGCTTCCGCGACGCCCTCATCGTACTTCGCCTGGGCCTCGGCGAGCTCGGCCTCGGCATCGGCCTTGATCTGGGCGAGGCGCAGCTCGGCGAGGCCCATGTCCTCGATGCGCCTAGCCACCTCGTCCACACGGGCTTGGTAGGCGTCGCTGCCGGCTAAAAGCTCGCGGGCGCCCTCGACCGTCACGAAGACCTCGGTATAGGGAAGCTCCGACGAGAAGGCGTCCGGCGAGACGAACATGTACTGCTGGATCATACCGGAGCCGAGGTTGGTGTAGCCGAGCGTCACGTTCGAAGGATAGAACGAGGAGTGGACAAGGCCGCTCACGGTGAAGGTGCGGTAGACCAGCACGTCGTCGAGCTCGGCGGTACCGTAGAGGATCTCGACGGTATCGCCCACCTCGATGGGCTCCCCCACCACACGGTCGGCCGAGAGCACGCACTCATCGGGGCTCGAGGGCCAATCCCCGCTCGCGAGCACGAGCCTGTTGAGGTAGCTGTCGTCGCGGCTCTCCACGCTCGCGCCCGTCTCGTCGACCTGGGCTGCGCGCGCGGCATCCAGATCGCAGGACATGATGCGCATGGCGTAGCGTTCGCCGTTCAGAAGCGTCATGATGTCGGCCGCATAGCCCCCCGCGACCTCCTCGACGCCCTCGACGGCCGCGACGCTCTCGACCTGATCCTCGGTCAGGCCGTACGTCGAGACGATCCTCAAATCGTAGAGCCGCGTGCCATCGTAGAAGAGGTCGCTCGCGCGGCGCATATCCTGCCCGGTCATGCTGAGGCCCGCGTAGAAGCCGCAGCCGAGCCCCACGATGCCCACGATGGCCAGAAAGCGCGTCAGCGACGAGCGGATGGAGCGGGTGAGCTCTGTTGCGAAGGGATGGCGCATTGACCGCTCACCATTCTAGCGTCTCCGCGCTCTGGGGATGCTCGTTTATCTCCACGCTCTCGGCCCTGCCCGAGCGCACGCGGATCACGCGGTCGGCGATGTCGCAGAAAGCGGGGTTGTGCGTGACGACCGCGACCGTGTGGCCCGTCTCGCGGCAGGTGTCCTGCAGAAGCTTCAGGATCTGCTTGCCGGTATGGTAGTCGAGGGCTCCCGTGGGCTCATCGCAGAGCAGAAGCTTGGGGTTCTTGGCGAGGGCGCGTGCGATCGAGATGCGCTGCTGCTCGCCGCCCGAGAGCTGGGCGGGGAAATTGTCCATGCGCTCGGCGAGGCCCACTTGGCGCACGACCTCCTCGGCAGGCAGCGGATCCTTGCAGATCTGGCTTGCGAGCTCGACGTTCTCGAGGGCCGTGAGATTCTGCACGAGGTTGTAGAACTGGAAGACGAAGCCGATGTCGTAGCGGCGGTAGAGGGTGAGGTCGTGCTCGGAGAGGCCGCTGATCTCGCGCCCGTCGAGCATAATGGTGCCCGACGTGGCGGAGTCCATCCCGCCGAGCATGTTGAGCACGGTGGTCTTACCGGCACCCGATGGCCCCACGATGACGCAGAACTCGCCCTGCTCGATCTCGAAATCCATGCCATCGACGGCGCGCACCTCGATATCGCCCATGCGGTAGGTCTTACGCACGTCCCTGAACTCGACGAATGCCACGGCACACCTCCAACCATCGTCCCTTCTGTAGCCTACCCCATACGGCAAAGAAATAGCCTGCATATGGGCATTCTCTCGTGAAAATGCATGCAGGGCTGCCGGTGTCGAGACGGACGGGCGCCGTTGGGGGGCGCAGGCAAGACGAGCGGCTACAGATCGCCGTCCCAAGGACGCTCCTGCCCGTCGTCGAGCGGGTGGAAATCCACTATGCCCTCGATGGCACGGCGCTCGCGTTCGCGGAGCGCCTCGGTGAATCCCGCCAGCGGGTTGAAGGGGATGAAGATCTTCGCCCGGTCCTCGAGGGGCATACGCGGTCGCCGCGGCATCGCATCGCGCATCTCATGCACCACTTTTATGCCCTCCGATCTGACGGTTGCGCTCGCGAGCCGTCGCCTCGGGCAGCAGGTCGATACCCTTGAGCATGGCGTTGTTGCCGAAGCGCGCCTTGACTGCGGCCACCGCCTCCTGACGCCTGCGCTCCGATGACAGGCGCTCCTCGTTGGAGAAGAGATCGAGCTGGATGCCGCTCGAGCCCTCGTCGACGACATTGCCCGCAGTGATGCCCATGCGCCGGATGAGCTGCCCGCGATCGACATGGGCCTCGAACAGCTCGGCCGCAGCCCGGTAGATGGCCTCGCGCGAGTTGGTGGGCGCAGGGAAACGATAGGTGCCGCCCGAGGACTCGATGGCCCGGATCCAAGCGCTGCGCCCGCCATCGGCGCGTGCTTGGGCGCGGGCCTGCTCCGTCATGGCATATCCCACCCAAAGAGAGATGCTGCTGGCGAGCTTGCCCTTCCTCACGAGATCGAGCGCCACGCCGTCGGCCATCTCCTTGGACACGATGAGGGCATCATCGAAGCAATAATCATGGGCAAGGACCTGCGCGCTCGAGAGCGAGTGCGTCTCGGAGCGATAGGCCTTGATGTGCTCCATGCGCACCGGTTCGATACCCCACGCGTGGTCGATGAGTATCTCGGCGTCGACGCCGAACTCCTTGTAGAGCGGCTCCTCGGGCGCCATGGCGAGCTCGCCCATGGTGTGGATGCCCATGCGCGCGAGCCTGCGCGCGATACCCTCTCCGATGCGCCAGAAATCCGTGAGCGGGCGGTGGTTCCAGAGCTCGTGCTTGTAGCTCTCCTCGGTGAGCTCGCCGAAGTAGCCGGGGCTGCGCTTGGCGGTGATATCGAGGGCGATCTTGGCCAGATAGAGGTTGGGGCCGATGCCGCAGCTGGCGGGGATACCGGTGGTGGCGAGCACATCGGCGCGGATGCGCTCCCCCAGCTCGCGCGGCGTGCAGCCATAGAGGCCGAGGTAGTCGGTCACGTCCATGAAGGCCTCGTCGATGGAATAGACGTGGATGTCCTCGGGCGCGAGGTACTTGAGGTAGACCGCGTAGATGTCGGCCGAGCGCTCTATGTAGAGCGCCATGCGCGGGGTCGCCATGATGTAGTCGAGGCCCTTGGGTATCTCGAACACGCGGCAGCGGTTGCGCACGCCGAGCGCCTTCATGGCGGGAGAGACCGCTAGGCAGATGGTCTTCTCGCTGCGTTCGGGATCGGCCACCACGAGGCGGGCGGCCATGGGGTCGAGGCCGCGCTCCACGCATTCCACGCTGGCATAGAAGCTCTTGAGATCGATGCAGAGGTACTGCCGGTCCTGGGGATCCACGGATAAGCCTAGCCTTGCTTGACGACGGCCTTCGCGAGCGCCTGCGCGGCCTCGTCGCCCTGATAGAAGGCGACGATGGCGAGGGCGAAGTCGAGTGCGGTGCCCATGCCGCGGCTCGTGATGATGGCGCCGTCGCGCACGACCGGCTCGAAGCATACCTCGGCACCGGCTGCGGAGAGCGCATCCTCCATGCCCGGGAAGCAGCAGGCGCGCTTGCCCGCGAGGATGCCCAGCTTGGCGAGGACCGTAGGCGCCGCGCAGATGGCGGCGAGGGGACGACCGGCCGCCGCGCGGGCGACGAGCTCGGCGCAGAGCGGCTCGCAGGCCCCGAGGTTGGCGGTACCCGGCATGCCTCCCGGCAGCACGAGCATATCGTAGGAGGCGAAATCGAAGTCTTGGTCATCGAGCGTGCGGTCGCAGACGATGCGCACGTTGTGCGCCGAGGTCACGAGCGTAGAGGGGGTGATGGATACCGTGTCGCAGGGGATGTTCGCGCGATAGAGGATGTCGACCACCGTGAGGCCCTCGATCTCCTCGAGGCCATCGGCAACGAATACGGCAATGCGTGTCTCGGGCATGGTGCGCTCCTTCCGATGCAGAACAGGTTTTCGCTTATTCTCATTCTACAGGTAGGGCGGACAGAAAAACCCAATCCATCGGGATGGGCCCTTCGAAAGCGGATACGGCGTGCGCGCCCGGATTCCATCGCATTCGCACGGCGATCCCGAAGATGTCCTTCGAAGAGGGTTGTCAACCCCCTTGCGATTTGACTGAGGACAAGGTACCTGCGAGCAAATTGGAGTTGTAGGAAGATTTGGCGGTACATTCCGCCTCCATCCTCATGCCAACTGGGCTTTTGCAGGTGTTGAAGACCTTTTTAGACAGCATTCGCGTCTGATCTTCCTACAACTCCAATTTGCTCGCAGGTACGGGAGAGAACGGCCCGGGTCTGCCTGCAGACGGAGTGCCGCCCCTGAAAGCGGTCGTCCTGCCCATCTTTTTCACCGCGCCCCTTTCCTTCTACCTAGCGCAGTGGCATTCAAGATTTACAAGATCGGGAGAGCCAAGCATGCGGAAGGGATTGCAGCGCCCCTCGGACGGCTGCCCCGAGCCGCGCGGCGGATTCTTCCGGTGTGTCTATGCGGGGCTCTGGAGATGCCGGCACGAGCCTGCTCACGCCGCAGCCGAGCAGCGCCTCCGCACCCTCGCCCAAACATCCGCAGATGGCAACGCAGGGAACGCCCGCCGCCTCGCAGCGCCTCGCCACGCGGGCCACGGCCTTGCCGTGGGCTGACTGCGCGTCGGCACGCCCCTCCCCCGTGATGCAGATATCCGCATCGGCAAGAAGGCCATCGAAGCCGAGGGCATCGAGCAGATACTCCCCGCCCGGAACCATCTGTGCCGAGAGGAACAGGCGGGCCGCAAGGCCCATGCCGCCGGCAGCACCCGCCCCGAACGCAGCGCGCTCATCGCGGCCGAACGTGTCGGCCAGCACCTCGGCAAACGATGCCATGCCCGCCTCGAGCTCCGCGCACATCCCGGGCGTCGCGCCCTTCTGCGGCCCGAAGGTATAGGTGGCGCCCTGAGGCCCGAGCAGGGGGTTGTCCACGTCGCAGAGCGCCGTGAAGCGCGTGTGCGCGATACGGGGATCGAGGCCAGCAAGATCGATCATGCGGACATCGACGAGATCCGCACCGCGACCTGCGAGCTCGCAGCCCTTCTCATCGAGGAAGCGCGCTCCCAGGGCCCGCATGGCACCCATGCCGCAATCGTTGGTCGAGCTGCCGCCCAAGGCAAGCACGATCTCCTCCGCGCCCGCATGGAGCGCAGCGCGGATCGCCTCGCCGAAGGCATACGTGGAGGTGCGGCGCGGATCCCGCTCGCTCTCGGGGATGAGCGTGAGGCCGCAGGTCTCGGCCATCTCGACCAGCACGCGGCGGGAACCGTCGAACGCATCGCGAAGCACGGTGAGCGTGCCCTCTCCCCCATCCGCCATCGGAAACGGGCGGATCTCGGCATCGGGGAACAATCCCAAGATCTCCTCGGCCATCGCCGCGATAACCTGCTGGGACGAGAGCGTCCCCTTGAAGGAATCGGGTGCGAGCACGAAGATGGGCATAGTCGCCTCCTTATTCGCTCCGAAGCGCTTCGACCGGGTCGGAATGGCTTGCCGCACGTGCCGGGATGATGCCGGCGATGACGTTCAGGAGCACGCTGATGCCGACGAGGATGAAGCCGGCCTGCCAAGGCAGCTGCGCGATGCGCTCCACGCCGAAGTTCTCGTAGACGATCGCATTGGCCGGGACGGAGATGGCGAGCGTGATGCCCACGCCCATGAGGCCTGCGACCAAGCCCTCGATGACCGTCTCGGCATTGAAGACGTTGGAGATGTCGCGCTTGGAGGCGCCGATGGAGCGCAGGATGCCGATCTCCTTCTTGCGCTCGAGCACCGAGATGTAGGTGATGACGCCGATCATGATGGAGCTCACGATGAGCGAGATCGACACGAAGGCGATGAGCATCGCGCTGATCATATCGATGATGTTGGTGACCGAGGTCATGAGGGCGCCGACGATATCGGTGTAGCTGATGACCTTATCCTCATCCTCTGCGCTCATGCGCTCGTTGTAAGCATCGAGGATGTCGATGACGGCCTGCTTGTGATCGAAGTCGATGGGATAGATGCTGATCTCGGCGGGCTTGCCATAATCGGCATAGCCGAGTTTGCGCAGGTTGCCGTCGAGCGTTGCCTGCTCGGTCGACATGAGCGAGGACATGAGCGCGGCGAGCTGGGTCTCGTCCATGTTGAACTGGAAGGCGCTCGCAAGGGTGGCCGTATCGATGGAGAAAGCGCTTGACATATTGCTTGCGAGCTGGCCCATCGCGCCTTCCAGCTGGTTCTGGATGGCGCTCGAGAGCTGCGACATGTAGCTCGCCATGGCAGCCTGCATGTAGTTTGAGATGGCAGCCGTGAGCTGGGCCGCGAGCACGGAGGCGATCTGCTCCTGGTAGGCGCCCAGAAGGCGGCCGGCCACCTCGGAGCTAAGACCCTCAACGTCGGGCACGTCCATCTTCTCGGCAAGGGCGGAGACCGAGCTCTCGACCAAGGCGTCGGTATCGAGCGAGGCCGCGATGGCCGCGACGATCCGCCCGCTCACATCCGCGCTGTCCAGGTACTCCTCGAGCGTGCCCTCGGGATTGGCGGCGAGCCATGCGGCATAGCCTTGGCCGATCTCTGCGAACACCTGTTGGAGGGCTTCCTCCCCGCCGGGCCGAAACGTTATGGAGGCGCTGCCCAAGACCTCGGCCAGATCATCGGGCGTGAGCTCGGGGAAGAGGGCTGCGGCCTGCTCGGGCGAAAGCGGCTGGATCCCGGTAAGATCGAGCGAGAGCCCCGAGAGGTCCATCGGCGGCATCGCGATGCCCGAGAGATCGAGCCCCGAGAAGTCCAGCGCGGACGGATCGAGGGAGAGCGCGCTCGTATCGATGCGGAATGCCTGGCTGATGCGGTTGCCGTCGACGGTGATGAGGGTGCCCATGTCGAAATCGCTCTGGGCCTCGGGATCGTCGAAGCGCTTGCCGGTGAACACATCCACCTCGGGCTGGGCCTGCTGGGCGCGGACGATCTCCGACGTCGCCGCGGTATCGATGACATGATGCACCAGCTCGGGCGTGTAGTAGATACCGCTCGCAAGCGAGGTGGCGTCCACGCCCTCCTTGGGCTGGACGATGCCCACGATCGTGAGGTCCTCGCCCTGCTCGACCAGCGCCCCCATGTACGCCGCGTCATCGGTGCGCGAGGTCCAGACCCCGTACTCGCTCTCGTACTCGTAGAACGAGGACGCCGGCACCAGTTTGAAGCCACAGGCCATGAGCTCTTCGTAGGTGAAGGAGAGCTCTCCTTCCGTAGCGCCGACCTCCTCGCCATTGGCGAGCGCGCGGGCCATCTCCTCGAGCTCGGCATGATCCAGGAGCCCCATCGTATACCCGAGCATGTCCGAGACGGTGCCGTTGCGCGAGAGCACGAGCACGAGCTCGTCCCAGTTCTCGGGCCATCTGCCCGCACGCATATCGTACTGCTCCTCGAAGAGCCCGATCGAGCTGGGGAGCTGGCGGAACATGGTCATGGAGTAGGCGCTCGAGAACACGGTCGACTGGGCCGTGTTGAAGCCGAAGGAGTTGAAGGCATTCTCGGGATTGACCTGGTGGACGCCGCTTCCGGTATCGGGCAGGAAGATCTGCGGCGTGGCGTCGTAGGTGTAGACGATCTCGTTCACGTGGTCGTTTATGCCGCCGCCGTTGGCATCGAGATAGGCCTTCAGGGCCTCGAGGTCGTTGCGTCCCACGCCGGAGAACATGCGCGACACGCGCTTGCTCTCGCCCACATCCTTCGTCGTTGCCCGGGCTTGGTCGGCACCCTCATCGGACTCGGACCCCATGCTCTCGGCGATCATCGAGGTCATGTCGAATCCGGTGGATTGGATCGTGAGCGGGCAGATGGAGAGGGTGTCCTCCTCCACCCCGCGGATGTAGTCGTTCGCGCCGTTGGCGAGTGCGAGGATGGCGGCGATGCCGATGATGCCGATCGAGCCCGCGAAGGCCGTCATGAGCGTGCGGCCCTTCTTGGTCATGAGGTTGTTGAACGAGAGCGTGAGCGCCGTCAAAAAGCTCATCGAGGTGCGCCGCGCGGCTTTGGCCTCGCGCTGCTCGAGCACATCGGGATCGACTGGGTCGGAATCGCCCGTGATGCGGCCATCCGCCAGCTCGACGGTGCGCGTGGCATAGCGGTGGGCGAGGTCGGGATTGTGGGTGACCATGATGACCAGACGGTCGTTCGCGACCTCCTTCAGAAGGCCCATGACCTGCTCGGAGGTCTTCGAGTCGAGTGCGCCGGTAGGCTCGTCTGCGAGCAGGATCTCGGGGTCGTTGATGAGGGCGCGCGCGATGGCGACGCGCTGCATCTGCCCGCCCGAAAGCTGGGAGGGGCGCTTGTCCACATGATCGGCGAGGCCCACGCGGGCAAGGGCCGCGCGGGCACGCTCCCTCCGCTCGGATGCGCTGACGCCCGAGAGCGCAAGCGCAAGCTCAACATTGGCGAGCACCGACTGGTGCGGGATGAGGTTGTAGCTCTGGAACACGAAGCCGATGCGGTTGTTGCGGTAGGCATCCCAGTCGCGATCCTTGTATTCGCGCGTGGAGATGCCGTCGATCACGAGGTCGCCCGCATCGAAGTGGTCGAGTCCGCCGATGATGTTGAGCATGGTCGTCTTGCCCGAGCCGGAGGGGCCGAGGATGGCCACGAACTCGTTGTCGCGGAAGGTGAGCGACACGTCGTCGAGGGCTGTCTGCGTGAATGAGCTGGTGGTGTAGGTTTTCGAGATGCCTTTGAGTTCGAGCATGCCTGTCCTGTCTGTTGTTCGACAGAGATTAGTCTACCCATTTGATGAGAGCCTGCATCAGATGTGCGCGCGAATCAACCATATCCCTGCGATTCGGCCCGATCGAAAGCAGGATGCGACATAGAAGCAGCAATTCGCGACAAAAATCCCCGCGAGCGGGGGGCAGTGCGCTAATGTGGCATCTGGAAAGGATTATCCTTTCCTGTGGGCGGTATATGTGCACCCCTTTGCATTCCGTCCACACATTCCTTCCTGTAGGGACCGGACCTGTTGCCTCGGGTCCGGTTCCGCTTTATCGGGAAGGTGAACGGGGGG
>JAKPQM010000098.1 GCA_029546925.1 Actinomycetes bacterium | reverse complement strand
GGCAAGACGGTCCTCATCCAAGAGCTCATCAACGATCTCGCGCAGGAGCACGGAGGCACGTCGGTCTTCACGGGCGTCGGAGAGCGTACCCGCGAGGGTACCGATCTCTATCTCGAGATGACGGAATCCGGTGTCATCGAGAAAACCTGTCTCGTATACGGGCAGATGAACGAGCCGCCCGGAGCGCGCCTGCGCGTCGGCCTCGCCGGTCTCACCACAGCGGAATACTTCCGCGACCAAGGCCAGGACGTCCTGCTCTTTATCGATAACATCTTCCGTTTCTCGCAGGCGGGTTCCGAAGTATCAGCCCTTCTCGGCCGCATGCCCTCCGCCGTGGGCTATCAGCCTACGCTCGCTACCGAGATGGGCGACCTGCAGGAGCGCATCACCTCCACCAAGGAAGGCTCGATCACCTCGGTCCAAGCCATCTACGTGCCCGCAGACGACCTTACCGATCCCGCTCCCGCCACCACCTTCACCCATCTCGACGCCACGACGGTCCTCTCCCGCTCCATCACCGAGCTGGGTATCTATCCGGCGGTCGATCCGCTGGCGAGTTCATCCGACGCTCTCGATCCTTCCATCGTGGGCGAGGAGCACTACCGTGTGGCGCAGAAGACCCAGGAACTCCTCCAGGAGTATTCCGACCTGCAGGACATCATCGCCATCCTCGGTTTAGACGAGCTCACGGAGGAGCAGCAGAAGATCGTCAGCCGCGCCCGCAAGGTGCAGCAGTTCCTCTCGCAGTCGTTCTACGTGGCCGAGAAGTTCACGGGCAACCCCGGCGTGTACTGCCACGTCGAGGACACCGTGCGGTCCTTTGCCGCTATCGTCGACGGTGCGTGCGACGACATTCCCGAGCAGGCCTTCCGCTACGCCTCCGATATCGATGACGTGCGCGCCCGTGCCGCCAAGATGGCCGAGAGCGGGAAGGAATAGTTTGTGGCCGAGCTTACCGTACAGTTCGTCCGCCCCGACCGGATCATGTACGAGGGCCCGGTCGCGAGCGTCATCCTCGCCACCTACACGGGCGAGAGGGGCATCTGGCCCGGGCATGCGCCCATCATCTGCGCTCTCGGCGACGGCGTCGTGCGCCTGAATCTGCGCAAGGAGGATGGCGGCGGCATCGAGCGCGTCATCGTTTCGGGCGGCTACGCCGAGGTCGCGAACAACACGGTCATCATCCTCGCCGACCACGCCCGCCGCATCGGCGACATCGACCTCGAGGAGACCGAAGGCCTCATCTCCGATGCCAAGGCCACGCTTGGGAGCCTTGCTAAAGACGATAACCGCCGTGCGTATTGGGAGAACAAGGTCAAGTGGTTCTCCCTGCTCCTCAAATACGCCGATGCCGCGCACCAGCGCCGTTAGCCCTCTTCGATGTTTCCCCAGCGCGGTCCCAGCTGACTGCACAGTCACCGGGGTGCCGCTGGAAAAACGCCGCGCCGCGGCAAGCGCCTCTTCTCACGGCCCTTCAGCGTTTCCTCACATGAACATTCCGTTCGGCTTGGCCCGCTATGCAGGACAGTCGGGCTCTTGCTGGTATATTATCTGATTCAGCACGATACAAATGCGTATGCGGGAGGTCCCGTGGATGTCATAGAGGTCGAAGGCGGCCATCATATAGAGGGCAGCGTGCTGGTCGAGGGCGCCAAGAACTCGGCGCTCAAACTCATGGCCGCAACCATCATGGCGCCGGGAGTCACCACGCTCACCAACGTGCCCAATATCGCCGACGTGCACGTTATGGGCAAGGTTCTGAAAGAGCTGGGCGCCACCATCGACGTCCTCGACGAGCATACCCTCGTCATCGACACCTCCCCCGTCGACAAGTGGGAGACCCCCTACAGCTTGGTCTCGCAGATGCGTGCCTCCACGGCGGTCATGGGCCCGCTCATCTCCCGTTTCGGCAAGGCCACCGTGGCCATGCCCGGCGGGTGCAACATCGGCGCGCGCAAGATCGACATGCACATCCTCGGACTCGAGGCCCTGGGCGTATCGTTCAAGATCGACCACGGCAACATCAACGCGAGCACCCCCCACGGCCTTTCGGGCGGCACGGTCATGCTCTCATTCGCCAGCGTGGGCGCCACCGAGAACCTCATGATGGCCTCGGTCTTCGCCAAAGGCACCACCATCATCGACAATGCGGCGCGCGAGCCCGAGATCGTCGATCTCGCCACCATGCTCAACGAGATGGGAGCCCATATCGTCGGCGCAGGCACGCCCGTCATCGAGATCGAGGGCGTGGACGAGCTCCATCCTGTGGAACATCGTGTGGTGGGAGACCGCATCGAGGCGGGCACCTTCCTCGCTGTCGGCGCCATCACGGGCGGACCCGTCACCGTGAACGGCTTCGATCCCGTCCATCTGGGCATCGTGCTGCGCAAGTACGAGCAGATGGGCATCGTCATCCAGTACGGCGAGAACAGCGCCACGGCCTCGCGAACCGCCGACATCCTGCCCGTCGACATCCAAACCCTGCCGTTCCCGGGCTTCCCAACCGATATGCAGGCGCAGACCATGTGCCTGCTCGCCTTGGCCAAGGGATCCTGCATGATCACCGAGAACGTGTTCGAGAATCGCTTCATGTTCGCGAGCGAGCTCCAGCGCATGGGCGCCAAGGTCACCATCGAGGGTCATCACGCCATCGTGCG
>JAKPQM010000094.1 GCA_029546925.1 Actinomycetes bacterium | reverse complement strand
CCCCCTCCAAAAGATGATGTCGGCGCAATGAGTCAATGATAAGGCTTTCGCCGATCTGCTGCACACCCCGACCGGTGATCGCGCATGCGCATCGTACCCAAATCAGGAGCTGAGCGGCACGAAAGCGCTCCTAGCCCAGCGGCGGCATGGGCTCCCATGTGGGATCGCGGTAGATCTTGCGCGCGTCCTTCCAGCCCTCGACCAAGCGCTTGACCCCCGAGACGAGGCTCTTGCGATCGACCGCGACGATGCGGATGAGTTCCTTGGCAAACGTGAGCGCCGTGCCCACGCCGAACGCGATGCGCCTATAGTCGCCGTAGCACTGCAGATAGCGCGCGATATAGCCGCGATTGCGCAAGATGTAGTAACGCGTCATGTCAGAGGTGGAGTTGAGCTGGCGCACCGACCCCACCGCAATGTTTTTGACCTCGCGGCAGCGCCTCAGCACGAAATCGGGCACGAGGATGACACGGACATGCCTGCTCGCCACGTAACCGTATACCGCATCATCCCAGTAGATGAAGAAGCGCGGGTCGGGCAGACCGCAGGTGTCGACCACGCGGCGCGAGAAGAGCGCACCCTCGAAGCACATGACGTTCGCGGGTTTGAAGGGCGCGCCATCGAAGGATGAGCGGGCGAGCGGATTGTAGATACCGAGCGATTGCCAGAGGTGGTACTGCCAGTAGAAAGGACCCCCATCGAAGTCGTAGCGGCAACCTTGGATGACATCGGCCTGCGAGGTCCATGCATCGAGGCGGGCAAGGCCCTCGGACTCGATGACCACGTCATCGTCCATGACCCAGAACCACTGGGCGCCCAGCATATACGCACGCTCGACACCTGCAGAGAAGCCACCGGAACCTCCGGTGTTCTCTGCCATGGGAACATACACCGCGCGCGATGTCCCGCCCAGCTCGTCAGGCTCGGTCGCCGGCCAGAGCGCGTCGACCTCGGCCGAGAACCGCTCCATCATGCGAGCCGTCTCAGGCGAATCCTCGTTGTCGACGACCACGATGCGCCAAGGTGCCACCGTGGACTTCTCGATAGAGGCGAGCAGGCCCGCCAGCAGATCCTGCCGCTTGTAGGTAACTATGACGATCGCGGGTCTGTCCATCGCATGTCCGTTGTCGAATCGCTTGGATACGTACACTATTATAGAGGTTACAGGTTTTGGGCTTGATCGGTGCCGAGGAGGCTATGTGACGCAGAAGAACCATCTCGTTTCGGTGATCGTCCCCATCTACAACATGGAAGCCTATCTCGATCAGGCGCTCTCCTCCCTCGAGGAGCAGAGCTTCCCCAACCTCGAGATCCTCTGCATCAACGACGGCTCCACCGATGGCTCGCTCGCCATCATGCAGGCCCACGCGGCCCGCGATGCGCGCATCCGCATCATCGACAAGGAGAATCAAGGCTACGGCGCCAGCTGCAACCTCGGTATCGACGAGGCTACGGGCGATTACCTGGCCATCCTCGAGCCCGATGACTGGATCGAGCGCGGCATGTTCGCCGATCTGCTCGAGCTGATCGACTCGCTTGCCACACCCGTCGATGTGGCGAAGAGCGCCTACTGGCGCATCTTCGAGCGCGCGGGCGAGACCATCAAGGTCCCCTGCGCCTACAAGCAGCGCGTCAAGCCGGACACGCAGCCTTTCAGCGTGGCCAGCCAGCCCGAGCTGCTGCTGCACCACCCATCCATCTGGTCGGCGATCTACCGTCTGGAATGGCTGCGCGAGAAGAGCATACGCTTCAAGGAGATCCCCGGCGCGGGCTGGGTCGACAACCCCTTCCTCGTGGAGACGCTCTGCCAGACGGATGCGATCGCCTATCTGGACCATGCCTACTACTGCTATCGCGAGGACACCGCGGAGAAGGCCCTCGCTTTCGCGAGCCGAAATCCTCTTCTGCCGCTCGAACGCTGGTGCGATATGGTCGAGGTCCTCAAGCGCCTCGGCGTGCAGGACGAGAGCATATGGCGCGCGCAGAACCTGCGCGGCATCACCTACAGCTGCACGGCGATCGAGGCGAACGGCTTGGACTATCCCGGTCTGCGCGATAAGATCGTCGAGGTCTTCTCCGCTATGGATCCCGCACTGGTGATGGACGATGCGCATATCAAACCGAGCGAGAAACGCCTCTTCGCCACGATGCTCGGTCTCCCCGAGCCGCAGATCTCCGATATCGGCTACCTACCCGAGCTGGCGAAACAGGCCTTCTATCGCTTCCGCACGACGGGTATGCGCTTCACGTGGCTCTCGATCGTGGATTACCTCAAGCGCAAGCGCGCCCGTGTGGGTTCTTAGGGAACCTTGGCGCAGCGGACGCGCGGCACGAACATCCCGGCCCGAGCACGAACATCCCCGAGGTGTTCGCGAACATCCCCGGCATGTTCGTGTTCGGGCCGGGATGTTCGTGCACCTGCATAGCAAGGGGAATCCCCCTATGGGTGCCAAACCCCTACGCGCGGCGGTCGAGTGAGAGCGGGAGGCCGGCATCCGCGCCGAAAAGCCGCGTCATGACGGCTGCGCCGCCCATGGCGAGCTTCACGTTCTGGGCCTTGATGGGGATCGACATGGCGGAAACCATCATGGAGCGGGGCTTCTTGGTAACGCTCGCCGCAAGGCGCACGTGCTCGCTGCCGATAAGATCGACCACGATGCGGTGCTTCTCCTCGGGAGGAAGATCGCATGCGGGACTGCACACGGCACCGATGCATGCCACCACGCGCTCAAGGTAACGGTTGCGGATCACGTCCATGCTGACGGGATCGCCATCCAGACCCCAATGGTGGTAGAGATCGAGCATGAGCTCGAAGTGACGGTCGCAGCGGGAGGGAAGGGTCGCATAATCGCCCTGGCCGAGTTCGGGCGTCGCCGCCGAAGGCACGTGCACCGTCACCGCCCCGAACACACCCACGCGCTCGATATCGCGCACGTAGCGGGCCATAAAACCCTGCTCGCCGCAGGAAATCTCGCTGAAGCGCAGGCCCAGCCTTTCAACACGGCTGCGCACGAAGAGCTTGCCGGAGACGACCGCCATCTGCCCCGCTTCGAACAGGCGCCAAGCATTGCTGCGGAACTCGTGTTGGCTCACGAACACGTGCGTGGGCTCGGAGAGCTCTGTTGAGAAAATACCGCCATCGACTTTGGGACTGTCCACGCTTATACCGAAAAGCAGCAGGTCGAGGTAGCTATCCTGCATGAAATCGAGCGCGTCTCCCAGCGCATGCGGGGCGAACCAAGAGGCGCCATCGATGAAGGTGATGTAGGTGCCGCGGGCATGGGCGAGGGCCAGATTGTATGCAGCCGAAGAGGAGGTGGAATCCGAGTGCAGGGAATCGACACGGATATCGCGCTCGGCAAGCTTGTCGACGATATCGGCGGAACGGTCGCGGGAATCGCAGTCGACGACGATAACCTCGAACGAGTCGAGTCCTTGCGCGAGCACGCTCTCGAGAGCACGCTGTATGCTCTCGGCATTGTTGCGCAAGCGCACGACAACCGAGACGAGCGGTGTTCTCACACGCATCGAAGCCACGCAGCCATCACTCCCCGTCGATCGGCCAGCCCCATGATACTCAGGTGCCCAGCGTATCAATCAGATATCGAGCGGATGTGTGCCAAACGTGCTGACTTGGTGAATTCAGCAAACGTACAGAACTTGCAGGGCGCGTGGGATGCGCTGCCGTCACTCGTTGGCGATGAGGATACCCGTCTGCAGTCCGAAGGGGACCAGATCGACGCTGACCTGGGTCACCTCGCCGTCCTCATTCGCCTCCTCCCCGGCCACGGGGCACTCCTCAACCTCGAGCGAGCCCACGCCGAGCGTCTGGAACAGGGCGCCATGCTCGACGAGCTCGCCTCCGCCCATATCGGTGCGGATATTCTCGACGAATTCGGAATTGGTACCCACGACATCGAACGGGTTGGTGCCGGCAAGGCCGATGATGGGCGGCCAAGGGCTCTCCGTACCCATGATGACGTGGTTGGCGTAAAGATTGAACGATGCGGTGATGAGCGGGATGGCAGCCTCGAACCCGTAGGAGTTGAAGTACTCCGCAAAGGCATATACGGAGCCCTCGGCACTCACGCGCACGGTGATCGGCACATCGACCAGATGAGCCGTGCCCCCTGCCTCATCGATCAGCAGCAGCTGCGCGCCCACGAGCTGGGGACGATCGGCCCCGGCATCATCGACGTGGAGGAAGAGGATCTTCTCGATGTCGTTGTCGGTATAGTAGAAGTCGCCCTCGAGAGCGGTGGGGCCATCCTGTTTGCCGATCGCCTCGGCGATATCGGGATCATCCATGTGCGACTCGACCTTCACACGGCTCCAGAGCGTATCGACAAGCGTAAAGCCTGCGGCGGCTATGACCAGCAGAACTGCCAATGCGATGAGGTTGCGATGCGGGTTATCGCGGGGTACGTCACTACGTTCGAATCGTTCGCGCTTGCGCGGCATTCCAGAACCTCCTGAATAAGGGCCGACTTAGAAGATGATACCGAAAGATGCGACGGCGAGACCCACGAGAACCGCGACCGCATAGACAATGACGGTGATGGCGAGGTTCTGCCTAAGGTCGGCGTTGGTCCTGAACAGCACGAGCAGGCCCACCCCGCCCGAGGCGAGCAGGCCGCTCATCATGGGGCCGCTTGCGAGCACACCCTCCATGAAGAGGTCGGCGATGGCGACGCTTGCCCCGCAGTTGGGGATGAGGCCGATAAGCCCCGCGAGGAAGATGGCGCTCGTGGGGTGGGAGCCGAGGATCGCAACGAGGTTCTCATGGCCTACCGACTCGATGATGAGACCGAAGACGAAGGACACGCAGAAGATGAAGAGCGTGATCTGGACGGTATGGTAGAGTGCAGAGCGCACGATACCCGAAAAACCACGTCCATGATGCGGGCGGCCCTGATGATCGTGGAGATGCCCATCGTGGCCATGGCCGCTTCCATCGGGTTCGAACCCATCGCTGCAGCGGCAGTGCTCGCGCTCGCAGAGCTCGTGGATATGGAGCTTTCCGTCGCCGCCCCTGCCCAATGCACGGACGATAAGATCGATGAGGACGCCCGCGGCAAGGCCGACGATCGCCTTCGCGCCGATGATGGCGAGTATCTGCCCCAAGGGAGCCTGATGCGCGATGAAGACCGGGATCATCTCATCGGACGTCGAGAGTATCACCGCGATGAGCGTGCCGATCGTGACGACGCGCCCCGCGAAAAGCGTTGCGGCCATAGCTGAGAAGCCGCATTGCGGCACCGCGCCGAGCACCGATCCCACCACAGGGCCTGCAGCGCCCGAGCGCGAGATCATCTCCTGCATACGACCGCTGCCCACATGCTCGAGCGCCTCCATGGCAAGGTAGGTCACGAGCAGGAAGGGTACGAGTTGCGCGGTGTCCTTCACGCTGTCTATCAGCACATCAACGAGTATATCCATACCATCCTACCGTTCATCCCACGCCCGGAGCGCTCCGGGAGGGTATTCGACATGGCAGAGGACAAGGCCCTCTGCGGGTGCGCTCTGTCCTGCCGCACGGCGATCGCGGGCTTCGAGCACCTTGAGCACCCAAGCCGGCTCATGCGCACCGCGCCCCACCTCGACGAGCGTGCCCACGAGCACACGAACCATATTGTGCAGGAAGGCGTTGGCGCCTACATCGAAGGCGATGAGCTCCTCCCCCGCCTCTTCGATGCGTGCGACATCGAGCTGCTCGAGGCGGCGCATGGTCGAGATGCCCTCGGCCGACGCAGCCTTGCAGAAGCTCTTGAAATCATGTTCTCCCAAAAGCAGCTGGGCAGCTTGGCGCATAGCCTCCGCATCGAGCTCTTCCACGCTTTTCAGCCACCACACGGCGTCCTGCATGAGCACGGGACTCGTCTCGCCGCATGCGATGCGGTAGCGATACTGGCGGCGCAGCGCGTCGAAACGCGCCGAGAAAGACGCAGCCGCACGATAGAGCCCGCGGATCGAGATGTCATCGGGGGTGATGCCCGCAAGCGCATGGATGATGCGCCCGCCTTCGAGCTCGCATTCCTCGGCGCTCACCGGAAGGCTCACGTACTGGGCAAGCGCATGCACGCCGGCATCGGTGCGCCCGGCACAGGCGAGCTCCACCTCGCGACGCAGGATCAGCTCGAGCGCACGGCGCAGCTCTCCCGCAACAGTGCGGATTGCTGGATCCTTCTGCTCGGCAAAACCCGAATAGGCCCCGCCGCGATAGCCCAGCTTCACCACCATCGTCGCTTGCGCGCCATCCATGCGCCCACCTCCCCCGCTGCGATGCCGATGAGAAATCATACTACGATCGCGACCACGACGGCCGCGACGCCCGTCGCAAGCACGAGCCATCCGCCCAAGCGCATGCGGCGACCACCCGTATCGGGAATCCTCCCGTTGTAGCCGCGCCGCGCCATGGCGATCGCCACATCATCGGCATAGCTGAAGAGCCTCACCGTGAGCGGAACCACCACTGACGAAAGCCTCTTCACGCCCGCAAGCGCCCCCTGCTTCCCGAGCATCGCACCGCGTGCAGCCTGGGCTGTAGAGATGCGGTCGAACTCATCGATGGAGAGGGGGATGAAGCGCAAGGCCAGCGAGAGCGACATGGCGATATCGCCCACGGGCAGGCCGAGGGCGGCCAACGGCGAGAAGATCCGCGTGAATGCGTCCACGAGCTGCGTCTGCGTGGTAGTGGATGCCATGATGAGCACGAAGCCCACGAGAAGCGCGATGCGTATGACCGAAAACACGCCGCGGATCATTCCCGCACCCGAGAAACCCAAGGGCCCGAGGGGGATATCGGCCGAGGCAACGGGAACGAGGGTGTTTGCGAGCATGGCAAAGGCGAGCACCATGCCCGCAGGTCGGAGGGCGATGGCGAGCTGCAGGGGTTTGATCCGGGCAAGAATCAGAGCCAAGGCAAGCAGCGCGATGCAGACCGCAAAGGAGACCATGCTACGCGCCGCGAAGACCGCAACGGTCATGAGCACGATGAAACCGATCTTGGCGCGCGCATCCAAGCTGTGGAGCGGGGTGCGCTTGGGCTGATAGGTTCCGAGTATCCTCACCTTAGCCACGGACAGCCCCCCTCTCGGATCCCATACCCGAAAGCGCACGCATTGCAACCACAAGCGGAGGCTCGAGGGCGCAGGAGATGTAAGGTTGCGTGCGCGCCGCCGCCGCAGCGGCATCGCAGTCATAGGCGAGTGCCCCCTCGCGCAGGAAGATGACGCGCGATGCCATGTCCAGCCATTCTCCCACGTCGTGCGAGACGATGATGACGGGGCGGTGCTCGGAGCGGATGCGCTTCACGAAGCGCTTGAGCTGGGAGCGCCCGGCGGCATCGAGGGCCGCGCATGGTTCATCGAGGATATAGGCGACCGGATTCAGCGCCATGATGCCCGCGAGCGCCACACGACGCGCCTGCCCGTCCGAGAGCTCGAAGGGATTGCGATCGAGCAGATCGCCGACGCCCATCGCCTGCGCCGCACGGGAAACGGCTGCGTCGAGGGCATCGCCCTTGAGCCCCATATTGCGGGGGCCGAAGGCGATATCATCGCGCACGGTGGCGGCGAAGAGCTGATCCTGGGGATATTGCATGGCAAGTCCCACACGGCCGGCGCCCACACGATCGCCGTCGAGGGTTGCCTCGCCCTTATCGGGAGGGAGCACCCCTGCGAGAACCGATGCGCAGGTGGATTTGCCCGAACCCGAGGGGCCCGCGATAACCACGAGCTCATCGGAAACGGCGAACGACACGTCCTTCAGCGCGGCATGGGTATCGTAGATGACGCTTGCATTCTCGACGGCGAGCTCATGTGTGGGAGCGGGGGCGGTCTTTGCATGATGCGGCGCCACAACCGAACGCAAGCGATAGCCCAGCTTGTTCGAGGACACGAAGGCGAGCACATCGTCCGCCGTGCAGCCGCACGTGAACGAAAATCCTTCCGCATGAACCGCACGCAGGAGCGCCGCGAGCGGATCCCGAGCAAGGCCCAGCAGGCTGAGCAGGCCATCATCGCAGAGAAGCGCCTCGAAGCCCCCTTGCCAGACGATTCTGCCCCGATCCATGAGGTAGATGCGCCGCGCACCCATCGCGCGCGTGAGGGAATGCGAGACCTCGAGCACGCCCATCCCCTCTGACACGAGACCATCGATGAGGGCTTCCATCTCCTTGGCAGAGGTGCTATCGAGCAGGGAAGTAGCCTCATCGAGCACCAGATACGACGGTTCGAGGGCAAGCGCGGCCGCCAAGCTCACCAATTGCTGCTGCCCTCCCGAAAGCTCTGAGGTCGAGCTGTGCTGCAGAGAGCGGATGCCGCAGCGCGTAAGCGCCGTCGAAGCGCGTTTCATCACCTCTCTGTGGGGAATCCCGAGGTTGCGCAGGCCGAATGCCACCTCATCGAAGACGAGCGAGCTCACCATGCTCGAACGCGGATCCTGCGCCACGAAGCCCACATTCCGGGCTACGGCGATGGCGCTCTTCGGCGAGAGGACCGTATGGTCGACGACCACCTTACCTGATGTGGCGAAACTCACGCCTGCGATGAGCCGCGCGAGCGTGGTCTTCCCGCTGCCGTTCG
>JAKPQM010000083.1 GCA_029546925.1 Actinomycetes bacterium | reverse complement strand
AAAAAAGATGGCATGATTGAAGGGGTCTTCCGCCTCTTTAGGACTGGAAACATCAAAAGGAGGCGAAAGACCGTGCTATACGTAGGACTGGACGTACATAAAGAGTTTTGTCAGGCGAGCGTCCTCGACGAAAATGGCGAGGAGATATCGAACGAACGGGTGGTCACCAGCATCGAAGAGCTGGACCGCTTCCTGGACCGCTTCCAGGAAGCGAGGTTCGTACTCGAATCGACCGGCGTATGGGAGTTCGTGTACGGCATCGTCGAGGCTCGCGGCTTCGACATCGTGCTGGCACATCCGCTCAAGGTCAAGGCCATCTCCTCGGCCAAGATCAAGACGGACAAGGTGGACGCTCGCACTCTGGCACGATTACTGTACCTGGACATGGTGCCGTCGTCGCACGTGCCGTCTCGCGAAGTGCGCGACCTGCGTGAGCTGCTGCGCCACCGCAAGGCGCTGGTGGAGAAGAGCACGGCGTTCAAGAACCGCGTGCACGCCGAGCTCTTGCGTCGCGGCATCAAGCGGCCGGAGGCGCTGAAGAGCGCCTTCAGCTCAGACGCCATCGCCTGGATGCGCTCTCTGGACATACGCACGGTATCGTGGAACCTGGACATGGTGGAAGCGTTACAAACGCAGATCAAGGACGTCAACCGCGTGCTCCTGCGGCGGTTCGAGGAGATGGAGGACGCGCAGCTGGTGGCCACGGTGCCGGGCATCGGGTTCTACGGGGCCATGCTCATCGCCGCGGAGATCGACGATGTGCGCCGCTTCGAGACGCCGGCGCAGCTGTGCTCGTACGCCGGCCTGGTGCCGTCGGTGCACCAGTCCTCCTCGTCCTGTCATTACGGGCACATCTCCAAGCAGGGTTCTCGTCATCTTCGATGGATGATGGTGGAGGCGGTGCACGTGCATCTATGGTGCTGTCCAGATTCCAAGCTCTCGAGGTTCTACCGCAAGCTCGCTCGTAAGAAGGGGAAGCAGGTGGCGAGGATCGCCACCGCGCGCAAGATGCTGCACATGATATACTGGATGCTTCTGAACAAGGAGGATTTCAAGGTCACCGGCTGAACCTCGGCTCTTTTCTTGCGTCGAGGAACGCCTAAAAAAGATTGAGGCAGGTCGGTGTCAAGGGGCGGAGCACGCCGTACTGCGCCGCGGAGCGCGAATAGAAGCTTGTCCGACTAGCCTCGATGCGATAGACGATG
>JAKPQM010000082.1 GCA_029546925.1 Actinomycetes bacterium | reverse complement strand
GGGGATCATCCGTGTCGGCGCCGAGGTGCGCACCGGAGATATCCTAGTGGGCAAGGTCACGCCAAAGGGCGAAAGCGAGCTCACGCCGGAAGAGCGACTGCTCAGAGCGATCTTCGGAGAGAAGGCGCGGGATGTACGCGACACTTCTCTGAAGGTGCCTCATGGCGAGGCGGGCAAGGTAGTCGCGGTGCACGTGTTTTCGCGCGAAAACGGCGACGAGCTCGGCCCGGGCGTCAACAAGCTGGTGCGGGTGTATGTCGCCCAGAAGCGCAAGATCTCCGAAGGCGACAAGATGGCCGGCCGCCATGGCAACAAGGGCGTCATAGCCAAGATTCTGCCCGTGGAGGATATGCCGTTTCTTCCCGATGGCCGCCCTATACAGATAGTCCTGAACCCGCTGGGAGTTCCGTCGCGTATGAACATCGGGCAGGTGCTGGAAACACACCTCGGATGGGCATCGGCTGCGCTAGGCGTGCATATGGCCACCCCGGTATTCGACGGAGCGCGCGAGGATGACGTGTTCGAGTTCCTTGAGAGAGCCGACTTGCCGAAGAATGGCAAGATGGTGCTCTATGACGGCAGAACCGGAGAACGCTTCGACCGTCAGGTTACCGTGGGCTACGCTTATATTATGAAGCTCATGCACCTTGTGGACGACAAGATACACGCCCGTTCCACCGGGCCGTACTCGCTAGTTACCCAGCAACCGCTGGGCGGCAAGGCGCAATTCGGCGGGCAGCGCTTCGGCGAGATGGAGGTGTGGGCGCTGGAGGCATACGGCGCAGCGTACACTCTTCAGGAACTGCTAACGGTGAAGTCCGACGATATCGCAGGACGCGTGAAGACGTACGAAGCAATCGTCAAGGGCGACAATGTGCCCGAGCCCGGAGTACCCGAGTCTTTCAAAGTCCTCATCAAGGAATTGCAGAGCCTTTGCCTCGACGTCAAGGTGCTATCAGACGATGAACATGAGATTGAGATACGCGAGGCCGACGACGATATCGAAGGCACCGCAAGAGAACTGGGGATCGACATCGGCGACAGGTCCAGCAGAATCGACCGGATCGCCGGGCCGTATCGGGAGACGGAGGCGGCCGATGCGATCCTGGGTGACCAAGGCGACGACGACGAAGGCGGGGAGAAGGATGAGGATGCCGACTCCTCCGAATTTGATGCTGACGACAGTAATGACGAGAAGATAGATTAGGAGCCCGAGGGCGAAGAAGGGGGAGAGGCGGATGCTGGACGTCAATGATTTCGATCGGATCAGGATAGCGATGGCATCCCCGGAACAGATACGCGGGTGGTCGAGCG
>JAKPQM010000051.1 GCA_029546925.1 Actinomycetes bacterium | reverse complement strand
CCGAGGCCGTCGATGGGCTGTCCAAGCGGGTTCACCACGCGACCGAGCATGCCACGACCGACGGGGATGTCCATGATGCGGCCGGTCGACGTGCAGAGGTCACCCTCCTTGATAGCGTCGATGTCGCCGAAGAGGACGGCGCCGATCTCGTCAACGTCGAGGTTCTGGGCAAGGCCGTAGACGGTCTTGCCCGTGGTTGAGCTGGTGAACTGGAGAAGCTCGCCGGCCATGGCGGAGCGCAAACCGCCAACATGCGCGATGCCGTCGCCGACCTCGACGACTGTCGCCGACTCGTGACGGTCGACCGTGGCTTCAACAGAGGCGAGCTGGGAGCGCAGGGCACCCATGATGGCTGCGGCGCTGAAAGGTTTCGCCATTGCGTTACGCCTCCAGTATGGATGCCGAAGCGAGGCTCTTGTGGATGTTGGCGAGGTGGGCATGCACGCTTGCATCGTAGCGCTGGCCCCGAGCCTCGAGGATGATGCCGCCCAAGATGCCGGGATCGACGCGCTCGACCAGGTAGATAGCGGCATCGAAGAGCTCCCGGGCCTTCATGAGCACCTTCTCGCGAAGGCCATCGTCCATCTCGACGGCAGTGGTCACCGTGACCATGACCGTGGAGTCGTCCGCAGCGACAAGGGACTGGATCTGCTCGTATACCTTGGAGACGAGCTGCGGGTCGTCCTCGGCTTGGAGCGAGGCCAAGACCTCGAGCACCTCGGGCGAGAACTTGACCGCATGCCTCAGCTGGACGAGATCGGCATTGGCGCGTCCCTCGGACTTCGCAGCATCGAGCAGGGCACGGGAATACTGCTCGATCTTTCGTCTCTCGCTACGACTGGCCTGCATCGGAACCCCCTACTTCCTGGAGGTATTTCTCAGCGAGCGCGCGGTGCTCCGCATCGGTAAGGTCGTTGCCGATGATCCTGCCGGCGATCTCGACGGAAAGATCGACGACGGACTTGGAAAGCTCCTCCATAGCGCGTTTGCGCTCGAATTCGACGACATCCTTACCGCGCCCGATGGTCTCGGCCGCATCCTTCTGGGCAACTGCGAGAATCCGGGAACGCTCCTTCTCGGCTTTGCGCTTCGCGGCGGCGATGATGTCTGCGGCCTCGCGCTTTGCCTTGGCAACCTCAGCCTCGGCCGCGCCCTTCTCGGCGGCCGCGGCAGCCCTGAGATCTGCTGCCTCGGCGATATCGGCCGCGATCTTGTTCTCGCGATCCTCCATCATCTTGAGCACCATGGGCCACGCCGTCTTGGAGAGGATGACGAAGATGATGATGAATGAGATGAGCGCGGGGAAGAACTCTGCGGGCGCGGGGAGCAGAAGCTTGATACCTCCCGAAGCCTCCTCGGCGCATGCAACGGTGGGACAGGCCGCCATCATGCCGATCGCGGCAAGCCCAGCTCGCTGCAGATTCTTAATACTATGCATGTTCATTCGATCTCCCTTGCAGATAAAAGCTTGAGGCGGCTGCGCTACATGATGGAGACGACGAAGCCGATCAGGCAGAGAGCCTCGATGAATGCGGATGCCAAGATGAAGACGGTGAACAGGCGCCCCTGCACTTCAGGCTGGCGAGCCATGGAGTTGGCAACGGCGTTTGCCGCGATACCGATGCCGAGGGCTGCTCCGACCACGCAGATACCATAACCGATGACGTTCACTGTTCCTCCTCTAACCGTCGCCGAGCCCGCCTCGGCAACCTCGATGCCCGATCTATGCAGACGCGCCGGCTGCGCGTCGATACCGCTTCAGTGCTCATCAGCCTCGGCAAGCTGGATGTAGACCGCCGAGAGCAGGGTGAAGATGTACGCCTGAAGGAAGGCGATCAAAAGCTCGACCGCGTAGATGATCGTAAGCAGCACCATCCAGAGGATGGACATGCCGCCCGTGGCAAGCGCGGATGCCGAGAAGCCCTGCAGGAGCGGCTGGATGAAGACCGTGCACATGAGCGCGAAGGTGCCCATGACCACATGGCCCGCGAACATGTTGCAGAAGAGCCGGACGGCCAGCGTGATGAGGCGCAGGAAGGTCGAGAAGACCTCGATGACCCACACGAGCGCGGCGATGGGGGGCATGAGACCCGCAGGTGCGAGGCTCTTGATGTAGCCCCAACCTCCTTTGGTCTGGACGCCGCGGAAGATGAAGTAGACGAAGGACGCCAAGGCAACGGCACCGGTCGTGCCCGTGGAGCCCGTGCCGGGCTTCAGGGTGGGCAGCATGCCGATGTAGTTGCCGAAGAGCACGAAGAAGAAGACCGTCGCAAGGAACGGGAAATGCTTCTTCCACGAATCGCCTAGATTCGCGATGCAGATGTCGTTCTTGATGAAGTCAAGCAGGTACTCGACCGCATTCACGAAAAAGCCGCGACCCACGAGGCCCTGCTTCTCGCGCTTGGCCTTATAGGCGAGAAGCACCGCAAGCAGGAGCGCGCACGCGACGAGCATCCAGAACAGATACTGCGTGAGGCCGACCGATTGGGTGCTTCCTACGGCTGCATGGGGATAGAAGGTCTCGATGAGCTCGCCCATCTCCTCCGAAACCCGTTCGAACGCCTCGCCCATTGCGTATCCCTTCGCGTCTGGACCAACGAATTCGTCATGGGGAAGTCTAGTCCTCCCCGGTGGTCAAAGATGCTCCTTTTGCAGTGAAAGCACCTTTGCGCCACATTGCGGGCAATGGATAGCGACCATCGACCATATCGGAACGCCCGATGCGCATGCGCTTATTATAAGGCTTCCTCCAGATGTGCTCCCCGCTTGTTCTGGCTAAGTCGGGCGGAAGGGATTGCTGTCCCGCATAGTTTGCAGAGCGCATATCCCGGCCTTATCGCCGCAGCGCGGTCTTGTATCTCTCAGGTCTTCTTTGCAAACGACGCTGCAACGACGGTGACGAGGAATACCAGCACGGCAGCTGCCCCAAAGCCGAGCATCCGGCCATGCGCGAAGACGCGCATGGCGAGCAGGCCGGCGCTGATAAGGGCAAACGTGATGATGATAGCTGCGAAGCCAACCCGCATGCTTTCCCGATGCAGCGCGAACGCGAAGGCGCCCCCGCAGGCGAGGCCGAGGAGGGCACCCATGAGGATATGTGCTGCGTTTGCGTCTACCGTGGGTTTCTCTTCTACTTGGTGCCGTAGATGCGATCCCCCGCATCCCCGAGACCGGGAAGGATGTAGGCGTTCTCGTTGAGCTGGCGGTCGATGACGCAGGTGTAGAGGCGCACGTCGGGATCGTAGTCGAGGACGGTCTTGACGCCCTCGGGGCAGCTCACGAGCGTGAGGCAGCGGATGTCCTTCACGCCGGCATCGCGCAGGAACTTGACTGCGGCGGTGAGCGAACCGCCTGTGGCGAGCATGGGATCGACGACGAGGCAGGTTCTATCGGAAACCGATGGCGGGAACTTGCAGTAGTACTGCACGGGCTCATGGGTCTCGTGGTCGCGGTACATGCCGACGTGGCCTACGCGCGCGGACGGTACGAGCGAGAGGATGCCGTCGACCATGCCCAGGCCGGCGCGCAGGATAGGGATGATGGCGATCTTCTTGCCCGCGATCTTGTGTGCGACCATTTTCTCGAGCGGGGTTTCGATCTCGACCTCCTCGAGCGGCAGGTCGCGCAGGGCCTCGTAGCCCTCGAAGATGGCAAGCTCGGTGACCAGCTCGCGGAAGACCTTGGTGGAGGTGTTCTTATCGCGCAGGATGGACAGCTTGTGTTGGACAAGCGGGTGATCGACGACGGTAAGGCGGCTGGTATCGTAGGTGTACTCGTTCTCGGGCATGGGCACGTGCTCCTCATCTCGGGCGGCTGTTGACGCTCTCATTGTATCCCTGCACAACGCAGCGCGTGTTTTAGGACACGGGTGGTCGCGCCGAACGGCGCGGACCCTGCATGATGCAACGGTGCCGCACCCCTTAAGCTTCGCTTTAGGCACACCGCCTACCATCGTGAAGCGAGCAACGGCATCGGATTATGTATGACCATGGAAGGAGACCAGCTATGTCCAGCCTCTCTCGCCGATTGAAACTCGATCTTGTCCTCACCATCATGCTCGTATTCGAGATGTTCTACTCGATCACCGGAAACATGCTGCACGAAGCGGTGGGCCTCGCCCTTTTCCTAGGAATCGGCATCCACCTGTTCTTGTCCCGTACATGGATAGCGGGCACCATCCGCACCATGTCCTCGGACACCAAGACGCTCGCACCTAAGCGCGCGTGGCTCGCCCTCGTGGCGGGTCTGCTCGTTGCAGACGGCGCGCTGCTCGTGTTCTCCTCGCTGGTCATCAGCAACACGCTTTACGGATGGGGAATCGGCCTCGGCGCACTCAACACGAGCGCCTTGTGGGCCACCATCCACACGGCAAGCGCTTACGGCCTGTGCGTCCTGACGGTCGCCCACCTTACCATGCACTGGTCGCTCATCGCCAAGAGCCTCCGGGTGGATTACGATCCCAGCAGGCGAACTGCCATCGGATACGCTGTCGGCGCAGCAGCAGCCATAGGCATGCTCGCCATCGGCAACACCGGACTCGCCAAGACCGTCGACCTGCTCGAAGGGGAGCGCTCCGACGGCGAGGCCGTGGAGCCCAGCGAGGACGCGTCGAGAAAGAGCAGCGCTATCGTCGAAGACACGGCGTATACCGCCGACGAGGATGATGCCATAACGGGTCGGGCCGTTGAAGAGGAGAGCGGAACCCAGGCGGAAGAACACGTCGAGGAGACCGGCGCAGAGGAGACGTATACCGAGGAGGAGCCTGAGGCACAGGAAAGCGAGCCGGTTGGCAATTGCCCGCTTTGCCATAACCACTGCCCTCTCAGCTCTCCCGGCTGCAATCGTCCTTACGCTGAGGGAATCCTCTCGTAAAACCGGTTGTGCGCATGCCTTGCGCACCCTTTCCCGGGCAGGAGCATCCCCCATCGGGAAAGCCCCTGCTCGGGAGGAAAGCGGCATGCGGCTCTTTCCTGAGAAGCCTAGCCCAGCTCTGGATAGAGCGGGTGCACGGCGAGCAGCTCCTCGACCTCTGCGGCAACAGCCGCGAGCGCCTCATCGTCGCCGATGTGCGTGACAACCTCGCCGATAAGCTCGCCGATGCGCTCGCACTCATCCTCGCCGAAGCCGCGCGTGGTGGCAGCGGCAGAGCCCACGCGGATACCGCTCGTCACGAACGGGGAGCGCTTCTCGCCGGGGATGGTATTCTTGTTTGCCGTGATGCCAACGGAATCGAGGGCTTTCTCGGCATCCTTGCCGGTAACGTCGCCCGCCGGCGTGAGATCGACGAGCAGCAGATGGTTATCGGTGCCGCCCGTTACCAAGCGCAATCCCTTCGAGGCCATGCCGCGGCCCAGGGCCACGGCGTTGACCAGCACCTGCTGGATGTATGTCGAGAAGGCAGGGCGCAGCGCCTCGCCGAAGGCGACCGCCTTGCCGGCGATCACATGCTCGAGCGGACCGCCCTGGCTCCCGGGGAAGACGGCGGAATTGAGGGCGCTGGTAAGGGAATCGTCGTTCCAGAGGATGAGCCCGCCGCGCGCCCCGCGCAGGGTCTTGTGTGTTGTCGAGGTGACCACATCGGCGCACGGCACGGGGCTGGGATGTGCGCCGGTTGCCACAAGGCCCGCGATGTGAGCCATATCGACCACGAGCTTGGCATCGTTATCATGCGCGATCCGGGCAAAACGCTCGAAATCGATGATGCGCGGATAGGCGGACGCGCCCGCGATGATGACCTTGGGCTTGCATTCGGCTGCCAAGGCAGCGACATCGTCGTAATCGATGCGCTCGGTGACCGGGCTGAGGCCGTATGACACGATGTTGTAGAGCTTGCCCGAGAAGTTCGCAGGCGAGCCGTGCGTGAGGTGCCCGCCGTTCGAGAGCGCCATGCCCATGACGGTGTCGCCCGGCTTGACGAGCGCGGCAAGCGCGGCGTAGTTGGCCTGCGCGCCGGAGTGAGGCTGCACGTTGGCGAAGCCGGCGCCGAAAAGCCTCTTGGCGCGTTCGCGGGCGAGCTCCTCGACGTGATCGACCGCCCAGCAACCACCGTAGTAGCGCTTCCCCGGCAGGCCCTCGGCATACTTGTTGGTGAGCGGGCTGCCCGTTGCCTCCATAACCGCAAGGCTCACGAAATTCTCGCTGGCGATGAGCTCGATCGAAGCGCGCTGACGGTCCAACTCGTCGGAGATGGCTGAGGCAAGCTCGGGGTCTGCGTCAAGCAGGTAGTCAAAGTGCACAGCGCTATCCTTTCGTCGCATATTCTGTATCGGCCACGTTGGAAGCCCCGGCGCGCAAGCACCTCCGAAAGCGGAGGCGCTCTTGCATTCGGTGCCCTCCCTAGGTTAGCGCAGTGGCGGCATCTTTTTCATAGATGCCGCCGAATCGTAAAAAATGGGGAGCCCATCCAACCTCTATATATATGAGAGCAGATCGAGCTGGCCTATGCTCGTGATCTCGGCGCCGCCATCGAGATCGGCATAGAGCTGCACGAGGTAGAGCGCCCCGCGCGCGTTGGGCACGACCGGCTCCCCATAGCAGAGCACGAGGTAATTGGTGCCCGAGACAAGCTGGGTGCCGAGCAGCGCGATCGGCTTGTAGCTCATACCCTCGATATCCTCCATAGCTTTCGCGAACAGCCCGTCCACCTCGGTGGGAAGAGCGGCCGATCCGGGCTTCGCCGCCATCCACGCGCCGACCATCTCGGCGTCTGCCGATCCCTCGAGGAGAATCGGCCGGGTAATGTCAAGTTCCTTGATGTCGAGCAGCTCGACGCCGCCCTCGAGATCCTCGTAGATGGTGATCACATGCCAGCCGATCCCGCTGTCTGGCGAGACAACCGTGCCCTTGCAGAGGTACGCGCGGTTGGTGCCGGCAACGATCTGCGTGGCGATCACGGCAACGGGTTCGTAATCGGCGCCCATGAGATTTTCTGTTGCCTTCTCGAAGATGGCGCGCTCATCATCGGAGATCGACGAGCCGGCCTCGCCCGCAACTTCCCAGCCGCCTGCGACAGGATCGGTCGCCGGCTCCGGATCCTGTTTCTGGCCTGCGCATCCGACAAGGACAACCGCCAGCGCCAGCGCACCTGCAGCCAGCATTTTCACAAACCTGCCCATGTGTTCCATCCTTTCCGAGCGACGATTCCCGCCTTACCTGTACCACGATCGGATCCGATCACGTGTCGGAAGCCCACAGCACCTCCATAACAGGCACCGCGATACCCAAGCTATGCCAGCGCTCCCCTCACGTGTTCGCGCGAGATGGCGCCCTCGCGCAGGATGATCGGTTCGACGCCCGTGACATCCACGATCGTCGAGACGGCGGCAAGGGGCGCGGGGCCTGCATCGAGCGTGAGATCAGCGGCCTCCACGATGCGGGGCTCGACCGCCTCGCCCGAGATGGCGGCTGACTCGCCGTGTGTGTTCGCACTGGTCGCGGCTAGCGCGCAGCCGGCACGGCGGGCGATCTCGCGCACGAGGTTGGAGTTGGGAAGACGGAGCGCGATGGTCCCGTCGGCACTGCGATACTCGGGCGCGACCTCCTCGGATGCCCGTACTACCAGCGTAAGAGCACCGGGCCAGAACGCGGTCGCAAGAGCAAGGGAGGCGGGCGTGAGATCGACGGCATAGCGCATGAGATCGCCCGCATCGGCGATGAGCCACGGCAGGGTCTGCGCACGATCGCGGCGCTTGATCGCAAAGATGCGCTCGTGGCCGGGATTGCCGGGCTGTGCAGCGCAACCGATGCCGTACACGGAATCGGTGGGCATGACGAGCACCCCGCCGGATGCGAGCGCAGCCACAGCCTGATCGACGGCCGTGCGGTCGGGATGCATCTGGTCGACGATCAGCAAGCGGCCCATCTCACGCCCTCTTTCGCCGGGCGAGGAGAATGCGTGGCCTATGCGTGAGGTCCTCGCGCACTTCCACGCGATCCCAGCCTTCTTCCGCACGAACAAGTTCGGCTGCCGCACCGAGCGCATCCTCGAAGAGCTCGCAGGCAAGCAGGCCGCCTGGCACGAGCATGCCCGGCGCGAGTCCGAGGATGCGCTGGAACACGGCAAGGCCGTCCGCTCCCCCATCGAGGGCGAGCGCAGGCTCGAAGTCGCGCACCTCGGCCGGAACCCGCTCGGCGAGAACGTCGCTGGGGATGTAGGGCGGATTGCTCACGAGCACGTCGAACGTCCCCGCAAATTCGGATGCCACGGCATCGGCAAGATCGCATTCGAGCACGTCAACCCATCCTTCGAGCCCCAGGGCGCGCGCATTGCGTTCCGCGAGCGCCGTCGCAGCCGGCGAGATATCGGTCGCGACCACCACGGTATCGGGGTGCTCGCCCGCTATCGAAAGCGCGATGCAGCCCGTACCCGTGCAGAGATCGAGCACGCGGGGCAGCTCGCGGCCCTCAAGCTCCTCGAGCACGGCATCGACCAGCACCTCCGTCTCGGGACGCGGAATCAGAACGCCGGGTTCGCAGCGAAGCACGATGTGCCTGAAGGGCATCTCGCCCGTCACGTATTGCAAAGGTTCCCCCGCCGCACGGCGCTGGATGCCTCCGCGCATGAGCGCGAGCTCCTCGGGCGCGAGCGGTCTATCGAAGTTGATATAGATCTCCACGCGGGAAAGCCCGGTCGCAGCCGAGAGCAGCCATTCCGCCGAGAGGCGCGGACGCTCGTCGCCCTTGCGCTCAAGGTATTCGACCGTCCAGTCGAGTATGCGCTTGACTGTCCAGATGTTGTTCTCGGCTGGCACCAGCCGCTCCCTCCCACACCGAAGACCAGTACACGATTGTACGACAGCGCCGCGCCGCCGCAGGCCGGAGCGGCTGTTGGCAGAAAAATGCTCCTGATTCAACCAAAACCCCATTTGTTCCACGTTTTTTGGGTGCACCCTGCTCATAGAGGCTCCATAGGCGTCCCGATGACCTGCGCAAACGTAAGCCGGATATCTCTCCGATGGCAGATTGCAACCCTTCAAACGCGGAATAAGCGGGGTTTTAGTCAGATCCGGGCTGTATCCGTGCATGAGCGGCGGCGGGTAGTCTTACACCGAAGCTGCGAGGCGCTCCGCGCGATCGGCAGCGGCGAGGGCGTCGATGACGCCCTGCAGCGTATCGCCCAGAAGGACGCCGTTGTAGGTGCCGTTGAAACCGATGCGGTGGTCGGTCACGCGATCCTGAGGCTGGTTGTAGGTGCGGATCTTCTCGCTGCGATTGCCGTGGCCGATCTGCGAGAGGCGCGTGGCGCCCTGCTCGGCCTGCTGCTTCTCGAGCTCCATCTCGAAGAGGCGGGCGCGCAGCATCTGCATGCAGACCTCGCGGTTCTGGATCTGGCTGCGCTGGTCCTGCGACTGCACCACGGTATTGGTGGGCAGGTGGGTGATGCGCACGGCCGAATAGGTGGTGTTGACGCCCTGGCCGCCGGGGCCGGAGGCGCAGTAGGTGTCGATACGCAGATCCTCGGCGTTGATCTGGATGTCGATCTCATCGGCCTCGGGCAGCACGACCACGGTGGCCGTGGAGGTTTGGATGCGGCCCTGGCTCTCGGTCTTGGGAACGCGCTGCACGCGGTGCACGCCGCTCTCGTACTTCATGACCGAGTAGACCTTCTTGCCCGTAACCTTGAACTCTATGGTCTTGAAGCCCCCGGCCTCCGATGGGCTCGACGAGAGCACATCGATCTTCCAGCCATGTGCAGCGGCGAAACGCTCGTACATCTTGAAAAGATCGCCTGCGAAGATGGCGGCCTCATCGCCGCCTGCAGCGCCCCGGATCTCCACAATCGTGTCCTTCTCGTCGTTGGGATCGCCGGGGATGAGCATGAACTTGATGTCTTCCTCGAGTGCGGGAAGCTTCGCCTCGTTCTCGGCAATCTCATCCTGCAGCAGGGCCTTCTCATCGGGGTCGGTGGTCTCGCGCTGCATCTCCTTGGCGGCCTCGATATCATCGAGCGCGCCCAGGTATTCGCATGCCTTGCCCGCAAGCTCAGACTGGCTGGCGTGCTCTTTGGCGAGACGTGCGTATTCCTTGGGATCGGAAACGACCTCAGGATCGACCAGCTTCTTCTCAAGCTCCCCGTAGGCTTCGAGGAGCTTCTTGAGTTTGTCCTGCATGATGGTCTCCTTAGGGAAGCGCCGCATACGGCGCGAAGTGTCAGCGTAGGAATGATACCACGTGACGTGCTGTTTTATTCGCGGGGATGAGGCGACATGGAGACGCCGTAGAGGGTACACTATCGGTATGGATACAGACACCTTGACAGAAGATCCCCACGGCACCAAGCCCACCGACATCATCGGCAAGGCCATGGAATCCGAAAAGGACGGCGACGGTATCGCCGAGACCGTCGAGCGCCCGCCTGTCGCGGATACAGAAGATGCGTCCGAGAAGGATGCAGGAGCTGCCAAGATTCCCGCGCAAAAGCATAATCGCGGCCTCGCCGACGTCAGGAACTACGTGAAGCGCCATCCGCGCGGAACTGCCGTCCTCGTGCTGGTGAGTATCGTCGTCGTTGGATTCCTCGCCCTCGCATGGCGGCGCAGCAGCAACCTCCCCGACCTCGCCTTCATCGAAGAGGACGCGCGCAAGCGTATCGAGGCCCCCACCTACAGCGGCGGCTATTTCGGCGACGATAGCCGCCTTATCTCCACCCAAGTCACAGTGGGTGCACGCCAGCATAGCGACCATGCGCCCGAGGGGGCAGAGCTCGAGGAGACCTTTGCCGCCACCAGCTACGCAACCGCAGACGTCATGATCAACTACCAGAACGAGTCGGTCATCGCCACCAAAACCGCGACCTTGGGCTACGCCAGGCAAAACCAAGCGTGGATCGATGCCGGCATCGTGAGCAACGAGCAGGTCTCCTACCTTGCCACACGCGGCGTCAACCAGAAAAAAGTCCTGCGCAACATCGGGCAGCTGCTCGAACGAGCCAGCAACGCCGTCCCCGCAGGGGAAGGCGCCCCCTCGCTCGCCACCATCTACGAAGGAGCCGCCTGCGAGGTGACGAGCTCCACCTTCGACGAGGGTGCCCAGACCGACACCCTGACCATCCACGCCCGCAAGGGCGGGCGCTTCTCGGCCTACGAGTGCGATATCGTAGCGACCTTCACGTTCATGCAGGGCAATGGTCTCTGGGAGCTGACCGAGGCAAATGTGACCGATGACGCATGGGTACGCCGCTTCGACCCGTTACTCGGCACCTGGGAGGGAGCCTTCAAAAGCCAGACGGTAAGCAGCGGCGCCAAGTGCCTCGCAGGCGGATCGACGCCCCTTTCGCTTACCATCACCTCCTGGGAGGACACGGGTTCCGGAGCGCGTATCTCGGGCACGCTCTCCGCAGTGGTGCACTACCATCGCAACCCCGAGGCGGATAGCGACACCACCAAGGGTGACACCGTGCTCGAGGCGGTGCCCTTCACCGCAACCCTCTACGAGCCTAAAGACACCCCGATGGAGGGCGAGGCGACCTTTATCGCCACGCTTCCCGAAACCGCAGGAGGAACCGTCTCGATCACCCTCGTATTCGGTTCTTCAGCAGACGAGGCGGCGGTAACGGCCACGATCACCACCGAGCACCGCTTCGAGGATACCTTCATCCTCGTCCCCTACCAGAACAGCGTCATTTACGCAGATGTCTACGAGCTCACGCTCGTACAGCCTGTGCCGGCCGACTCCCCCGGAAACGACGATCAAGCCGAAAGCGCAGACCAGACCCAAGGTTCTGAGGGGGTCCCACCGTCCGAAGGAACCGAGAAGCCGCAATCCTGAACGGGTCGCCAGCGCCGCTCAAACCGTTCCCCGCCACGCCGCTAGCCAGCCGACCCCCTCCTGCGGACCATCGTGCCCGTACTGCCGCCCACGCTGCAGAACCCATAGGCGATCCCTTCTCGATCGCAGATATCGAGGAGATCGACCAGCAGGGCATCATCCTGACCGAAGAACGCCGCGAATCCGCGGGGAAGATCGCTCCCCCAGCCCAACCGCGCGGCGAGTTGGGAAAGTGCCCGCTCGTCGAGCGAGAGCCTGAGGCAGACGATGTCGTCGCCGAAGGCGAGCCGGGTGAGGCGCCCCCAACTGTACTGCAGAAGCTGCACGCCTCCCCGCGCTGATGGGACGAGGTACACGGTGCGCACCTCGTCGGGAAACGCAGAGCGGGCAATCAGGATTTGTTCGGCGACATGCATAGCTCCTCCTTGTCCGTAGCTACTATACGAACAAGTGTACGTATCGCTCCGGACAGAAACCCCCTGCCGCATGGCCCGCGTATACGACCGGCAGATTGTCGTGTGGGATACGACGTGGATATGAAACAGCCCCGCAGGAAACGAGGCTGTTCGAACGACCGTTGGAAGAGGCGCGCCTATGATTCGCGCGTGATGACCTCGGTGCCGCCCATGAAGGGACGCAGCGCCTCGGGAACCGTGATGGTGCCGTCGGCGTTCTGGAAGTTCTCCATGATGGCGGCCATGGTGCGTCCCACGGCAAGCCCGGAGCCGTTCAGGGTGTGCACGAACCGCGTGCCCTTGAAGCTGGCCGGATCGCGGTACTTGATGTTGGCGCGGCGTGCTTGGAAATCCCCGCAGTTAGAGCAGGAGGAGATCTCCTTATAGCTGTTGTAGCTGGGCAGCCACACCTCGAGATCGTAGGTCTTGCAGGCAGAGAAGCCGATGTCGCCCGTGCAGAGCGTGACCACGCGGTACGGGAGCTCGAGGAGCTGGAGGATGGTCTCAGCCTCGGCGGTCATGGACTCGAGCTGGTTCATGGAATCGTCCGGTGCAGCGAATTTGACCATCTCGACCTTGTCGAACTGGTGGACGCGGATGATGCCGCGGGTGTCGCGGCCGGCGCTGCCCGCCTCCTCGCGGAAGCAGGGGGTGAAAGCGGTGTACCACAGCGGGAGCTGGCTCGCGTCGAGCGTCTCGTCGCGGTGGAGGTTGGTGAGGGCGACTTCGGCGGTGGGGATGAGGAACCTATCGCCGCCCACGTGGAAGGCGTCCTCCTCGAACTTGGGCAGCTGGCCCGTGCCGAACATGGTGTCGCGGTTCGCGATGACGGGCGGCCACCACTCTTTGAAGCCGGCTGCGGCATGGGTCTCGAGCATGAAGTTGATGAGCGCACGCTCGAGGCGGGCGCCTTGGCCGCCGAGTACGTAGAAGCGCGAGCCGGCGAGCTTGACGCCGCGATCGAAGTCGATCATGCCCAGCTCGGGACCGAGATCCCAGTGAGCCTTAGGCTCGAAGTCGAATTCACGCGGCGCACCCCAGCGGCGTACCTCGATATTCTCGGAATCGTCGAGACCGTAGGGCACGTCGGCATCGGGGATGTTTGGGATGCGGCACACGAGGTCGCGCAGGGCATCGTCTGCCTGGATGCGCTTCTCATCGAGCTCGGCGATACGCTCTTTGCCGGCGGCAACCGAGGCCTTGACGGCTTCCGCCTCGTCGGCCCTGCCCTCCTTCATGAGCTGTCCGATCTGCTTGGAAAGCGCATTGCGCTCGGCTTGGAGCTGTTCGACTTCGGTGATGTAGGCGCGACGGGACTCGTCAAGCTCGAAGAAGGCCTCGCGATCCCAAGACGAGTTGCGGGACGCCATGGCCTTATCGACCACGTCGGGATTCTCGCGCACAAACCTGATATCGAGCATAGCCACTCCTGTCTTCGTTGAGCTCCCAGCCGATTCGAGCCGTTGTACAAGTATATACTTGTAGGTGCGCAGACGCAGCCCCGCAGGAGGTCGGCATATGGAAGCACTTACCAGGTTTTTCTCATGGCTCTTCAATGAGCGAGCGGGTGTTCTGACCCTCATCGGGGGTGGCATCGTCGTATTCCTGATCATCGCGTTCGTGCTTGAGCGCTGCACGCGCAAGCAGTATTTCAACCACGAGAAGTCCGAGGACGACTGGGATTTCTTCGATGACGACGAGAGCGGCTGGTCGGAATTCGACGACGATAACAAGTAGCCGCACATCCAAATTTACAGCTGCGATAGCGCGGAGGTTCCCGTTCTTTTGTCGCTATGCACACCGGGGACGGTCCTTCCTGTGCATTTTTCCAAAGATGGATGCACACCGGGGACGGTCCTTCCTGTGCAAAGATGTTGTCGCTATGCACAGGAAGGACCGTCCCCGGTGTGCATCGCAACGCGCAGCCCGAAGAAAAAAGCCCGCCGCAGATGCGACGGGCCCGTACGTGCATATATGCTCGAGAGGTGCTAGCGCTTGGAGAACTGCGGACGCTTGCGAGCCTTCTTCAGACCGTACTTCTTACGCTCGACCGCGCGGGAATCGCGGGTGAGGTAGCCGGCTTTCTTGAGCTCGCCGCGGTAGTCGCCAGCCTCGAGAAGGGCGCGGGCGATGCCGAGGCGCAGGGCGCCGGCCTGACCGGTGATGCCGCCGCCATCGAGATTGGCGAACACATCGAATGCGTCGGCAGTCTCGGTGAGCTTGAGCGGTGCAAGAGCACCCTCGACGAGACGGTCGCGGCCGAAGTAGGCCATGCCATCTTTGCCATTGCAGATAAGCTTGCCGGTTCCGGGAACGAGACGGACACGGGCGACGGCCTCCTTACGACGACCGGTGCCCCAATAGGTTACGGTGTTGTCAGCCATCGCTTATGCCTCCACTTCGATCTTGACGGGATTCTGAGCCGCATGCGGGTGCTCGGGGCCGGCATAGACCTTGAGCTTCATGCCCTGCTTGCGGCCAAGCGTGGTCTTGGGAAGCATGCCCTTGATGGCGTGCTCGATGACGCGCTCGGGATGAGCGGCCATGGCATCCTTGAACGACTCGAACTTGAGGCCGCCCAGCCAGCCGGAGTAGCGCCAATAGCGCTTGTGGTCGGCCTTGACACCGGTGAGAACGACCTTGTCGGCATTGATGACAACGACGAAATCGCCCGTATCGGTGTTGGGGGTGAACTGGGGCTTATCCTTACCACGAAGGATCGTGGCAGCCTTGGTGGCAAGACGGCCGAGTGTGAGGCCATCGGCATCGATAAGCACCCACTTGCGCTCGACTTCGCCCGCCTTGGCGTAATGAGTCGACTTTTTCACTTGACTCCTCCACTTGCGTTGGTGCGGCGGCATCTGGACATACCGACGCGGATTTTCTTGTCAGAGATTACGGGGCTCTGCAAAGAAAGCTTCAAAATTGTACTACAACTCAATCGCAGATAAACGCACGAATTTCTTCTATCCTCGATTCTGCTTGGGTGCGGCCCTGCAGATAGAGGTCGAGAAGAGGCGCCCCCTCCTTTTCGGAGACGCCCACCGTGACGGGCTCATCGGGGGCAATCACGAGGATTTTGCCCTGTTCTTCCAGCTCGAACAGCTGCTCTCGCTGCTCGTTGTAGCGCTGTCCGCGCGTCTTGAGCGCCTCGAGGAAATACGGGAAATTATCATAGCGATGCGTGCGGATCGCAAGTTTTTCACAATCGAGGCGCTTGCGATAGGAGCGGTCCTGCGTGAGAACCACGACCGCACGATCCGCAGGCTCGTATCCCTGCGGGGGATTGGAACCCTCGAGGCCGAGCGCAGCCGCGAAGGGCACCGAGTCTGCGGTACCGCCATCCAGAAGGCGCATGCCGTCGATCTCGACGACCTGCGAGATGCCCGGAAGCGATGCCGACGCCTGGATCTTGGGCAGATCATCGGGCATCTTGTCCACCGCAAGATATGCGGCCCCTCCGAAAACCACATCGGAGGCAACCACATACAGGGGCGTAGGGTTGGCATTGAAGGTTTCGTTGTCGAAAGGATCGAGATGGTTCTGGATCTCGCCATACATGAACTCGGGATTGATGATGTTGCCGGTCTTGGCGAGCGACACGAGCGACATGAGGCGCGGGTCGTCTCGGAAGGCGAGCATGACGCGCAGGGTGCGCCCCATCTGGCGTGCAAGGAAGTTCCCCGCGTTCATCGCACCGGCCGAGACGCCCCAAACGGATGAGAAGCGCTCGACGCCGCGTTCCATGAAGACATCGAGCACGCCGCCTGTGTAGATGCCGCGGTATCCGCCACCTTCGAGGATGAGTGCTGTCTTTGCCATGAAACGCCTCCTGCATGCCGTTCTTCTCGTCTTCAGTGTAGCCATGTGCGGCTATTCTCTTCAAGCTGATTGCTCTGAGCTTGGCATTGCTATCATTATTTTTAATAACATGCAGAAGGAGGGCGCCCATGCCATCGGCAGTCAGCGCGATCACGCAGACCGGCCAAGTCAGCATCCCCAAGATCATCCGTGAGATTCTAGGTGTGAAGCCCCATGACCAAGTGCAGTTCGTCAGTGATGGGGAGCGCGTGCAGATCCTCGCCGTATCCGAGAACCCCCTGACCCTCGGCACGCAAGAGGAATTTTTCGAGCGGGTCAGATTGGCGGAAGCCGCATGCGAGGCCGGCGAGTATGCGCCTGCGGGAGAGGTCGGCAGGCAGCTGAGGGAAAAACATGGCCTATAGCGTTGTCGAGGCCGCACCCTTTTCGGAGCGTTTCGAGGCGGCCTTCGAGTACCGGCTCGAAACGGTTGGACTGCGGAGCGCCCGCAACCTGCTGGATGAGCACGACAAGATTGTTGTGCTGCCGCAGGGAACTCCGCGCTGCGGTTCTCTTATCGGCCGGCAACCGGAGGGCATCGGGGATCCCCGATGGATTCGTCTGGGACCGTATATCGCTGCCTACCGTGTTGATGAGAAGGCAGAGCGTGTCATCATGCTCGACCCTTTCTTTCGGTCAGAGAACTGGCGTAAGATCGTTCTTAGCTCATGAGAGAGGATCCGCCATGATCATCCGCTCCGCCGTACCTGCCGACCTGCCCGGCATCCACCGCTTGCTCGATCAGGTGCTCGCAATACATGCCGAAGGGCGCCCCGACCTCTTCCGCGCAGGTACCCGCAAATACACCGATACCGAGATCCTCGGGCTCATCGCCGATGCCGACCGCCCCTGCTTCGTGGCGCTCGACGAGGATGTCGCCCCGGGCGAGCTCCTAGGATACGCGCTCTGCGCAGTGAAGGACTACTCCTCATCGCATAGCATGCAGCCCATCCGCACGCTCTACATCGACGACTTCTGCGTCGACGAGGCCGCACGCGGGCAGCATGTGGGTACCGCGCTCTACAACTATGTGCTCGATTGGGCCCGTGAGCAAGGCTTTTACAATATCACCTTGAACGTCTGGGAATGCAACCCCTCGGCACGAAGGTTCTACGAGGCCATGGGGATGCAGGTTCAGAAGACGGAAATGGAGGCCATCCTATGAAGCTCGTGATCGCATCCGATATCCACGGTGCCGCAACGTGGTGCGAGAGACTCGTGGCAGCCATCGACACTGCGAATCCCGACCGCGTGGTGCTGCTCGGCGACCTGCTCTACCATGGGCCGCGTAACGATCTGCCCACCGATTATGCGCCCAAGCAGGTCATCGAGATGCTCAACGGCATCGCCGACCGCGTGGTGGCCGTGCGCGGCAACTGCGATGCCGAGGTCGACCAGATGGTGCTCGACTTTCCCTGCATGGACGACTACGCCACGATCGACGATGCGGGACGCATGCTCTTCCTCACCCATGGCCACATCTGGGGACCGGGCTTCCACAACAGCATCGAACGCATGCCCGAGCTGGTCGAAGGCGATGCCCTGCTCTATGGCCACACCCATATCAAGGTGCTGAGCCAGATCGACGGCGTGACGATCTTCAACCCGGGCAGCGTGGGCATCCCCAAGGACGGCACGCATTCATATGGCATCTACGAGCATGGGCATTTCGAGCACCGCGAGCTATAGTCGGCTCTCGTGAAACCCCTGCTCGAGCCATACCAAGATCTCATCCGCTCGTGCCCGCTGTTCGCGGGTATCGGAGCCGAAGAACTCGATGCCACGCTCAGGCTGCTCCGCGCACACATGCGCTCCTTCGAGCGAGGCGAGACCGTCTTGGGCGCCGGAGAGCCTGTCGCCTACGCAGGGCTCGTGCTCGAAGGCGAGATAGAGGGATCGTTCGTCAGCGAGAAGTTCAATCAGGTGGACATAGAGCGCTTCGGAGCCGGATCGCTGTTCGGAGAGGCGATCGCCTGCCTCGTCAGGACGAGCCCTATCCAGCTGCGCGCCGCAGAGGCGAGCACCGTGCTCTTCCTCGATGTCGCCTCGCTGGTCGGAAAACCCCAGAACGATCCCCTCGGCGCACGGCTCTTGTCGAATCTGGCCTTAAGCCTCGCCCGAAAGGATGCGTTCCTCAACATGAAGGTGCGCATCCTCTCGCAGCGGGGACTGCGCGATCGCATCTTGGTATACCTGCAGAACCTGCCTTTCGAGAAGGACGGCTGGGCCACGCTGCCGCTCACGCAGACCGAACTCGCGCGCTATTTGAGCGTCAATCGCAGCGCCCTCTCCCGCGAGCTCGGCCGTATGGTCGACGAGGGCATCATCCAGATGGATGGGAAGAATCTGCGTATCTTATAGCGGCGGCCCTCACGCCAGCGTGAGGAAAAGCGCCATCTTGAAGCGCTTGTCGGCGCGTACCGCATGACGGCCTCCGGCATCGAATTTGAAGGCCTCGCCCGCGCGGAGCAGATGCTCCTCTCCCTCGTAGGCGATCGTCGCCTCCCCATCGAGTGCGAAGACGAGCGCCTCGCCCGGAGCGGCATGCTCTGCAAGAGCCGTGCCGGCGTCGAAACTCATGGCTACGAGCTTGTATGCGGGACTGCTCGCGACATCCATGTTCACGATACGGCCATCCTGATAGGGCACGAGGTCTTTGAGCGAGAACGCCCTGCCGGCTTCGATGATGGGGTTCATAACGGTCTCCTTTTCCAAAGACAGTTCGATGAAGACAGCGTTTTTGTCGGCACGCATGCCGATGGGAACGCCCGTGGGGGTGACGATGGCACCTCCGGGTCCGAGCAGCGCGCTCACCGCACCGGTGGCTTGAACCTTGCCCGTGACAGCCATCTGCAGCTTGGGATAGCCGTAGAGCTCCGCGCTGATGTCGGTGCCCTCCGCGAGCGAGAAGTAGGCGAGCGACGCCGCAGGCGTCTGCCAGACCGTGCGCGATACCGTGCAACCCGGCACCGGTGCGTTCGCGGCGCCGATGGAGAAAGCCCTCCCTGCCTGCTCATCCATGGAAGCCTCCCCTAGCTTTGCCTCACGGCGAGGATGACGGATGCATCGAGATCGATGCGCTTGTACGCCATGTCGTCTCCTCTTTTGAGTTAGAAACTTCTTACTCTTGTTTTGATGTTACCCGCTTGACAAGAGTTGTGCTGTTGCCATGGCAACATTCGATGCGGCATGTTGCCCGAGAGGCGTGGTGGGCAGGCGCAGGCGGAGCCTGCTATCAAGCTGTCAGATCATCATAGCGCCTCAGCCGCAGTCGAAAAAAGCAGCTATGCTCCGATCACATCATCCGCAAGGCATCCGACTGCATAGAGTGGTACGCTCTCCACGTTTCCCATCCCGAAGTTCTTGGGCGAGACGCGCACAGCACGCGAGGGCTCGTATCTCTCGCAGTATACGCTTAGGCTCCTCGATCGCACGTGCTCGGAAGATTTGATCTCCACGGGGACCGCCTTAGCAGAGCCATCCTCCACGACAAGATCGACTTCCGCGCGCTCTCCGCTTGTCCAATAACGAGGGACTATGCCACGTGCCACCAGCTGCTGGATCACATAGTTCTCTGTCAGGCCCCCCGCATCGAGCAGCGTCCTCCCCCGCTTATCAAAAAGAACGGACGCGGGAATCCCGCTCATGACAGAAAGGAGGCCCACGTCGTTGACATACACCTTGAATGCCGCAGCATCCTCTTGAAGGGCAAGAGGGATACGCCCCGAGGAGATGCGGGCGCATTTTGTAATGAGCCCCGCTGCAAGCAGCCAGTCGAGGGCTCCTTCATACTGGCTCGCCCTTCCGCCACTCCGAACCTTGTTGTATTGGAATTTGCGATTCTCCTTCGCAAGCTGGGAGGGAATGCTATTCCAAACATCGCGCGCACGGGCCACGTCGACGAGACTCGCCCCGTATTTGGCCATGTCGGCGTAATAGAGCGTGAGGATATCCCTTTGCACGCCCGCGACAGTCCTGAAATCTCCCGTCTCAGCATACGCGCTTACCGCCTCGGGCATGCCCCCTACGAGCAGATACGTCCGATAAAGGTCAAGCGCCTGATCGTGCATGGGGTAAGGCTCTCCCCGCATATATGCCTCGCGTATCCCCTCCATCATGCGCTCGTAGCCTGTAGCGCACATGAACTCATCGAATGTCATGGGATGCAGCACCATGGTATTGACCTTGCCAACGGGTAGCGAAAGCTCCTTTTGGTTCACGGAAACGCCTAGTAGGCTTCCTGCGGCAATCACCGGATGAGGGAATCCGCTCTCTTGGAAATACTTGAGGGAGGTGAGGGCTCGATGGGAGGCCTGAACCTCGTCGAAGATGTAGATCATGTCCTTGGTTCTGGGTGGAGATCCGAGAATCTGCTCGAGGTTCGACACCACGACCTTCGGATCAAGGCTGCCCTCGAAAGCTTGGAGCAGCCTCGGATCCTCCTCGAAGTTGAGCAGTACGTAGCTCTCGAAATTCTCCCGTGCGAACTGCTCGATCAGATAGCTCTTGCCCACTTGGCGTGCACCGAAGACAAGGAGGGGCTTACGGAAGGGATCGTCCTTCCATTCTAGAAGCTCTTTCATCGCAGCACGTTCCATGCGTGCTCCTATCCACGTTTTAATGTATGATACCACATTTTTACGTACATAAAAACGTAAATCCCAGCATTAGTCCGTGGATAAGCTACTCATCGCCATTATCCCGGATGACCTCGCGGATGAAGTCGTACAGCGGGAAGACTGTCGTGACGACCGTCGTCTTTTGCTCCGTGCTGCTCGGCGACGAGCAGCAACGAAAGCAGGGCGAACACCGATATGTTGCAAATAAACCTTTTCATACCTTTAAGGTGGAGACAAAACCAAGCATTATGAATCAAGAAGAGGTTCGAATTATCTAGAGAAGAGCGGTTGGTTCGTGTTCACTCCAGCACGCTTCGATAGTGTCGGCTACACCCGTGAGGCTCCATGGCGCTGTTCGTCTTAGACATCATCGTACTGATTGTCTTCGCCTTCGCGATGATCTTGGCGTTTGTCGGCTTCTCCCACTTCAGGGAGCGACTCTTCCTGTACAAGGGCCTTCTTGCGGCGTGCTTCCTGCTCGACCACTTCATCATCTTCGCGGTGCAGTTCCTCTTCAACACCTACCCATACGTCGGCCCGGAATACAACTTCATCTCGACCCCCGAGGTGAAGATCGTCATCTTCGTCCTCAGGCAGCTAGCGTACCTGCTCGTCGCGAAGGAGCTGTTCGGACTGAAATTCCCGAACTGGTTCTATGCCCTCTTCCCGCTGCTGTTCATCCTGTATTGGAACATCCACGCACGCGCTGCGGTTTCGGACTCCCCCTTCCCCGCATGGCTCTTCTACGAGGTGATGCAGGCATATCTGTTCGCGCTCATCGTCATCTGCTCCAAAACAACCAATACCCGGGAGCGTGCGGACTTGAAGAAGCTGCTCCGCGCATCCGTCGTGCTTCTGGTTTGCATCGTTGCACTCGACCTCGTCTGGCTTTTCGACTTGGGAGAGCTCAATCCGTTCACCGCCATCTTGGGCATCGCTCTCGAGAGCAACCTGTTCGAGACGGCGCTGCATGTGCTCTACTGCACCCTCATCATCCGGTCGATTGCCAAACGGTTCGCCGCGCAGCTCGAGCATCACGGGCAACAGGCGCCCAATGGCAGCAACGAGGAGGACATCGAGGCGGTCGTCAAGGACCTGCATCTGACGAAGCGCGAGGAAGAAGTCTTCCGGTTGCTGCTGGAAGACTACTCGTATCAGGAGATCTGTGACAAGCTGGTCATCTCGATGAGCACGGTAAAGTCGCACGCGCACAACATCTACGGCAAGGCGGGCTGCTCGAGGCGAAGCGACCTCAGGCGCCTAGTCTCTGCCAAGAGCACGCACTAAGCCTGCTACAGCCGCATTCCACCCCACATAATCTCAACGTTCATACTTTCGTACGAGGGCACTTCGAACCTGAGCATGTTCTCCGACGAGCCCAGCCTCCCTACCATCTTCCCTAAGGTCACGCACATCCCGTGCGATCACCCGACAGGAAAGGAAGAAGCCCATGCCAGCAGAGATGACCCGCCGCAACTTCCTCGGAGTCGCAGCAGGAGCAGCTGCGACCGCGCTCACCGCGTGCGCCGGGAGCGGCCAGGAACCCGCGCCCGAGGTCGAAGACCCCGCCGACCTCGTGCTCAAGAACGCGGCCGTCTACACCATCGACGACGACTGGACCGTCGCCAGCGCCGTTGCCGTGAAGGGCGACGTCATCATGGCGGTCGGCTCCGACGAAGACATGGACGCCTTCGTCGGCCCCGACACCGAGGTCATGGATCTTAACGGCAAGATGGTCACCCCGGGCTTCATGAACGGCCACGACCACATCGAGGCAAAGCCCGCCGATTCGCTGTCTATGTCCGACTATGACATCGACCTCGACGTCTACATGAAGGCAATCCACGAATACGTGGACGCCAATCCCGATCTGCCCTACTACAGCGTCGATTGGATGGATCTCCGCGCTTGGCCCAACAGCACCCCCGATAACCGGCGCCTCAACGAGGAGTTCCCCGACACGCCGATCTTCGGTTGTGACGCATCCGGCCACGGTAAGATCGTCAACCAAACCCTGCTCGACCTCGCCGGCATCGACGAGAACACGCCCGTCCCCAGCGGCGGCACCGTATACCATTACGAGGATGGCACATTGAACGGCTACTTCTCCGACGCCGGCTCAATGTTCGACAACCTCCCCGAGCTCCCCGCTCCTTCCGATGAGGAGAGGATCGCCGCCTATCTCGAGTTCGAGCAGGAGGCAAACTCTTTCGGCATCACCGGTTTCCATGATGGCGGCAGCGACGAAAGCAAATTCAAGCTCCTGCATGATTACGGCGAGACCGGCGATATGCACCTGCGCGTCTCCCTGCCACTCTGGGCAGATGAGACGGTTGATGACCCCGGCGCCTATGTCGTCGAGATTCTCGACAAGAACCAAGACCTCAATTCCGACTTCGTGCGCATCAACTCAACCAAGGCAATCATCGACGGCGTTCCCGAAGGTAAGTCCGCCTACATGCTCGAGCCCTACGCCCCCACCGCCGGCGTGGATCCCGATTACCGCAGCGAGCCCTACTGGAAGAACCAGAACGACCTCAACGACTTCGTCAAGGTCGTCAACGAAGCAGGCTACTCCGTCCTCATCCACACCATGGGCGACGGCGGCGCGCACATGGACACCGAGGCCTTCGAGTACTCCTATAACGCTAACGGCAAGACATGGGCGACCAGCCGCAATACCATCATCCACGCGACCATCATGGATCCTGACGACATCGTGCGCTGCGGCAAGATGGGCATCTTCAACGGCACCCAAGCCGTCTGGTTCTACGTCGACCCGCAGTTCGGCGCCCTCGAGCTCCAGATGTTCGGCGAGGAGCGCTTCAGCCGCGAGTACAACATGCGCACGCGCCTCGACGCCGGCATGTTCATGACGAGCGGCGCCGATTACCCCATCACCCCCGACTACAGGCCTCTCAACGGCATCCAGTGCGGCGTGACCCAAGGCTCGCCGTATCCCGGCGAGACCGGAGACCCCGCGTTCGTGCGCAACGCGGACGAGGGCGTGACCGTCGAGGAGATGCTCAAGTGCTACACCATCTGGTGCGCACGCCAGATGGGTATGGAGGACATCTGCGGCACCATTGAGGTGGGGAAGAAGGCTGACTTCGCCGTTCTCGACCAGGACCTCACTAAGATCGATCCGACCAAGATCTCAGAGACAAAGGTCGTCTACACCATCTTCGGCGGCAAAGTCGTCTACGAGGGATAAGACGGGTCTCCTCGTGCTTCTCTCCTTCCTGGAACGCACCCGCCCCTTTGGAGCGGGTGCGTTTCTTATGAGTGCCGCAGCCATTCTCGAGAACCCGAAATATCCCGAGTCCCCACCTGCGAAAAGGCTGCAGGATGTTCGAGGTTTCCAAATAAAACGAGGCTTGTTCTCAGAAGACAGGATTGGGCTGTCTGAGCGCCTCGGCAGGTTTACGCAACCGCCGCACGGCCGCGGGCGAAGGCCTCGAGATTGGCATCGATGGTCTTGGGCGGCACGCGGCGCTTGATGGCATCCTCCCACTCCTCCACCGCAAATGGCAGCGCCGTGGAAAGCGCGCCCACGAGCACCACATTGGTCGAGCGGGGGCTGCCTGCCGCACGGGCGATCTCGCCCGCATCGATGCGGACCGCGCCGATCGCGTCCAGACGCAGGACGGCCTTCTCGGGCATCCTGAAATTGCCCACGTTCACCGAGACCGGCACGATCTCCTCGTCGTTGACGAACATCGTGCCGCCCTCACGCAGGTACTGCTGCGCGCGAAGGGCCTCGACGACCTCGAACGCCACCACGATATCGGCGCAGCCGGGGTCGCAGACCATGGAGTCGACCTTCTCGCCCACGCGAATGACGGTCGAGACGGATCCTCCGCGCTGGCTCATGCCGTGGATCTCGGAGACCTTGACGTCGAGTCCCGCCTCGGCTGCCGTCGTGGCGAGGATGTTGCCCGCCAAGATGGTGCCCTGGCCGCCGACGCCCACGAGCAGGATAGTGAGGGTACGGTCGAGCTTTATGCGCTTCTCGCCTGCGGCGACCGATCCGTCCATGATGCTGTGTGCCATGTCTATCCCTCCTGGGTGATGCAGCCGAACGGGCACGACTGGGCGCACTGTCCGCAGCCGATGCACTGGACGGGATCGATGACGGGGTGGCCTGTCTCATCTTTGCCGAGCGCGGGACAGCCGATGTTCACGCAGGTGCCGCAGCGGCGGCAATCGCGGATGACGGGCATGGGCCTGCGCGAGCGGTCGAGCAGGCGGCACGGCGCCTTGAAGATGATGACGGAGAGTCTGTCGGTATGGCTGACGGCACTCTTGAGCGCAGCGCGGATGGCCTTGAGGTCTTGGGCGTCTACGAGCTCGACCTCGTCGACGCCGATGGCCTCGCACAGCTTCACCAGGTCGAGCGGCTTGCCAGATGGGTTGTCGAGCGGGCTCACGCGGGCGGCCTGCTGGGCGAGGGTGACGCCGTTCACGGGATTGCCCTGCGTTCCGGTCATGGCCGTGGTGCGGTTATCGAGGATGCAGAGCGTACCGACACCGCCGTTGTAGACGGTGCCGAGCAGACTCGTGATGCCGGAGTGCGCGAATGTGGAATCCCCGATGACACCGATAACCGGGCGACCGGTCTGCCCGCTCACGCCCGCCAGCTCCATGCCATGCGCCATGGAGAGCGATGCTCCCATGTCGATGACGGAGTCGACGGAACGGTACGGCGCGACGGCGCCAAGCGTGTAGCATCCGATTTCGCCGGTGACGATGGCCTTGATACGGCGCAGCTCGCAGTAGACGAGCCGGTGCGGGCATCCGGCGCAGAGAGCGGGCGGACGCGGGGGCAGGCCCTCGGCAGGCGGCAGGTGCGATGGGTCCTCCATGCCGAAAGCAGCGCGGATATGCGCGGGCGCAACCTCGCCGGAACGCGGCAGGCAGCCGGACGGAGGGTCTTGGACCGGCATGCCCAATGCGCGGATACGGGCCTCGAGGTAGGTGCAGGCCTCCTCCACCACATACAGGGCATCGACATCTTTTGCAAACTCGGCGATTCTGCCTGCAGGCAGCGGCCACGTCACGCCCAGCTTGAGCACGGACGCCTCGGGCAGAGCCTCGCGCACATGCGTGTAGAGCGCTCCCGCGCAGATGATGCCCACGGCTCTGTCGCGCAGCTCGATGCGGTTGAGCGGCGTCTCGTCGGCCCACGCGAGCAAGGCATCCTCGCGCTCGTTTGACACGAGCGTGCGGCGCACGGCATTTGCCGGCATCATGACGTACTTCTCGGGATGGCTCTCGTAAGGGAGCTGGTCAGGAACCGTGCGCTCACCCGAAACCTCGACCATCGTGCGCGTGTGAGCGATGCGCATGGTCTCGCGCAGCATGACGATGGAATCGAAGCGTTCGGAAAGCTCGAAAGCGACGCGGGCCATCTCGTAGGCCTCTTGGCTGTCGGACGGATCGAGGCACGGGATGCGCGCGAATGCCGCATAGTTACGGCTGTCCTGCTCGTTTTGGCTGCTGTAGCAGCTGGGATCATCGGCAGCAAGCAGCACGAGACCCGCATTGACGCCGGTGTTGGACACGCTCATGAAGGGGTCGGCCGCCACGTTGACGCCCACGTGCTTCATGGCGACAAGCGAACGGATCCCACCCAGCGACGAGCCGATGCCCACCTCGAGGGCGACCTTCTCGTTGGGAGACCATTCGCAGTAGACATCATCTTTGGTGACGAGGGCCTCGAGCGTCTCGGTCGAAGGAGTGCCGGGATAGCCCACGCCCACTTTGGCGCCAGCCTCCCACACACCTTGGGCGATAGCCTCGTTGCCCGAAAGCAGCTGCCTGCTCATTGCCTCCCCTTTCCTTGCATAGGAAGGGCATACCCCTTTCCATGCATCTCTTTCATAGCCGACCCAGCCCTATGCCTGACTCACACGGTCGACAAGATCGGACGCGCCGTACTTTGCACGCAGCGCGGGCTTCTCGATCTTGCCCGTGGGGTTGCGCGGCACCGGCGCGAAGATCACGCAACGCGGGCGCTTATAGCGCGGAAGCTTCTGGCAGTATTCGAAGACCTCCAGCTCGGTAAGATGCGCGCCGGGCTTGACCTCGATGATCGCGGCTGCGATCTCTCCAAGGCGCTTGTCGGGCAGACCGATGACGGCCACGTCCTGGATTGCGGGATTGGCCGCGAGGAAATCCTCGATCTGGACCGGATAGAGGTTCTCCCCGCCGGTGATGATGACATCCTTCTTGCGGTCGACAAGCCAGATGAAGCCCTCCTCGTCCTGGCGTGCCATATCGCCGGTGTGGAGCCAGCCATCTTTGATGGTCTCGGCTGTGGCCTCGGGGTCTTTGTAATAGCAGACCATGACGCCGGGTCCCTTCACACAGAGCTCACCGACCTCGCCCTGCCCGACGATGATCCCGTCCTCGCCCACGATCCTGCACTCCCAGCGATAGCCGGGCACGCCGATGGCACCCACGTGATCGATATTCTCCACGCCGAGATGCACGCAGCCCGGACCGATCGACTCGGACAGGCCGTAGTTGGTATCGTAGGCGTGATTCGGAAACACCTCGCGCCACCTGCGGATAAGGCTCTTGGGCACCGGCTGGGCGCCAATGTGCATGAGACGCCACTGGTCGAGCTCGTAATCCTTGAGCTGCACCTCTCCCCGTTCGAGCGCGAGCAGGATGTCCTGCGCCCACGGGACGAGCAGCCACACGATGGTGCAGCGTTCGTCGGAGACGGTCTCGAGCACCGTGCGCGGCGTGATACCGCGCAGCAGCACGCCTTTGCCGCCCACGATGAGCGAGCCGAACCAGTGCATGGTGGCGCCGGTATGGTAGAGCGGCGGGATGCAGAGGAAGACATCATCGTGGGTCTGGCCATGGTGCTTGTTCTCCATCTCGGCCGATTGCGTAAGCGAGATGTGGCGGTGAAGGATGGCTTTGGGGAAACCGGTCGTGCCGCTCGAGAAGTAGATGGCGGCCTCCTCCCCAGAAGAAAGGGGCACCTCGGGATCGGAAGAAAGGCAGAAGCTCGTAAGCTCCTGATAGCTTTCCGCCCATTCGGGACAATCGTCGCCTACATAGAACAGCAGGCGATACGGCTGCGCCTGCGGCAGGATCTCCTCGATACGCTCGCGGAACTCCGGGCCGAAGAGCAGCACGTTGGCATCGGATTTATCGAGGCAGTAGGCAATCTCATCGGCCGCATAACGAAAATTGAGGGGGACCACGGTGGCGCCGGACTTCAAGACGCCGAAGTAGATGGGCAGCCATTCGATGCAGTTATAGAGCAGGATAGCAACCTTGTCGCCTTTGCAGATGCCGCGCGAGATAAGCAGGTTGGCGAAGCGATTGGCCTTCTCGTCGAAGACCCCCCAGGTCATCTCGCGGCGATAGGGCTTGTCGGTAGTGATCTCCACGAGGTTATACTCGCGCCAATCGACACGACGATCCTCCGAGCGGTCTGGGTTTATCTCGACGAGTGCGGTTTCGTCGCGATAGAGCCGCGCGTTGTTGCGAAGCATGTCGACGATGGTCTCGAAGCGGGCGTCCTCGGCCATAGAGCTTCCTTCCTGCAGCGTTTGGTCAACGACCAAGGATAGCGCACGGGCATGGAATGCAGTCATTCTGCACCAACGTGTTAACACGAGGATACGGCAAGGCTCTCGTCAGTCTTCGTCATCGGGTCTGCGACGCAGGCGCTTTATGGTGGCGTTACGGCGCTTCTCAGAGAGGCGGCGCTCATCGGATGCCCTGCTAGGACGGGTCCTCACGCGCGGCTTAGGCGGAATGGAGCGGCGAAGCAGCGCTTCATGGATCTTCTCGAGGCAGCGGTGGCGGTTGCGAAGCTGGCTGCGCTCTTCACGGCTCACCGCAACGATGCCCGTGGGCAGATGGCGCAGGCGTACGGCAGAATCGGCCGTATTCACCCCTTGTCCGCCCGGCCCTGACGCGTGGAAGACCTCGGCTTGGCACTCCCCTGCCAGCTCATCGAGGGAGAGCGCTGCGAAGCGCGCGTAATCGCGGTATGTGAGATCTTTCTCATCCATGTGCACCATGGTAGCGTAAGGCTGATGCGCTCCATCTGCGCCCGTGCACGAAAAAGGTCCGATTTTGCCACGGAGGGCACTTATTCCGCAGCTTTCCGGTGCTGTTTGCCCATAGGGGCCAGACACGGCCTCTTCTGAGCTGCGCAAACGCAGGCCGAGTCTCCGCCCGATGGCGATTCTGCCCCGAAAAGCTGCGGAATAAGTGCCGTTCGTGGCAAAAAGGGCCGGATCGAGTGCCAAGCCACCTCGAAAAACCCCGGTGCATCGCTGCGCCGGGGCTCAGGCATCCATGGTGGAGGCGCGGAGAATCGAACTCCGGTCCAAAGCGCGTTCCCGATAGGTGTCTCCAGGCTCAGTCGCTTGGGAAGGTTCGGGTGTTTGGCGCCAAGCGACCAACTCCGCACACCCTAGCCGGTTCGGTCTTAGCTGCGCAGCATACCCGCTACGTCCGCGCAGTGCATCTCCCTGAATGACGCTTCCTTGGGAACAGGAGAAGATCCCCAGATCAGCGGCCGCTATTTAATTAAGCGGCGAGGGCATAGCCCTGATAGGTGTTGTCGTCAATTCGTTTGACGGTACCCCTGTTTAACGTGGCGAGGAGACCACGGCCTGCTGCCCGTCTCAAACACACCCTGTCGAAACCAGTCGCCCCCACATATATCGGGGCAGAACTGCCACCATGCGAATGTCAAAGTACATGCCGAATATCTCGGTGTAGGGAAGTATACCCTCATTCTGCATCGACGTTGCGTGAAATCCGACGTGTTCTACCGCAGATGCATCTAGCCTCTATCCTGCATAGACAAAGCGATGCTGACGATGGCGCAGAGCAGGCCGCCGACCACCCACCAAATCCAGAAAAAGCGCTCGAGGAACGATCCGGGATTCGCCCGTCCCCAGAACATCGAGACGATCCCGAGGATGGTGGCAACGATCATGATGATGCCGCACAGAGCCCCGTTCCAGCGATTCTTTCGGATCTTGGCAAGCACGTTGGCTGCGCGCTCCTCGCCCACGATGGAAGCAACTTCCTCCTCGTTGAGCTCGGACAGGGCGCCTATGTTGTAATCCTCGACGTCGATGCGACCGACCAGGAAGACCGCGTGGACGATGAGGAACACGCCGATGGCCGCTCCCACGAAGAAGAACGCGTCTGCGAGCCGGGACTCGAATCCCGCGTTCAGGGCCGCAGAAAGGAGGATGACCGCGATACCGGCCGTGAGCTCGTACCCGAAGGCGCGGCGCACCTGATCTTTCTGCTCGGAAGTGTAGAAATCCTCGACGAAGGGATGGGACTTCTGATAGGCAGAATCCGAAATGACCGCGGGGATGATCAGCGCCAAGCCGATGGCGGCACATCCGAACATCGCGATGGCGGAACCGGCATCGGGGTCGGCCAGCTGCGCCGTCATCCCCTCGAGAAACGCGGCCCCTCCAGCGCCCAGAAGGACGATGGCAGCGCCGAGCGCGATGTTTCTCGCGAGCTTGATCTTGTGCTCATCGTAGCCGCATACATCTGCAAGCGCGGCTGTTGCGGGGATCGAGCGGGCCGTTTCGGGAGTCCGACCGGTAAGGTCACCGGAAACCAGCTCGTCGATAGTACAGTCGAAGATCTGGGTGAGTTTGATGAGCTTGTCCATCTCGGGGTAGGCTCGCTCGGCCTCCCACTTGGTCACCGATTGGCGGGAAACGCCCATCAGCATGGCAAGCTGCTCTTGTGTCATGTTGCGCGTGGCGCGCAGGTGTTGGAGATTGTCGCGAAAGCTCATGATCGTGCCTTTCGTCGGGTGCATTTCCTTTGAGTGCCGGCACCATCTACAATAAGGTAGCGCGACTGCCCAAACCACCAATCTGAGGCAGCATTTTTCCCTAGTTCGATGCGCCCTCTGGTTGCAAACCGCAGGTCATGGGCGTGGCACATGTAAGGAGCTTCTATCGTCTTGTATGTCGCGAGAAAAAACCGGGTAGGATAGTACATCGTCGAATCAAGAGTTCATGCGTACCCGATGAGACGTGACGCTGTGAAAGGAGGCGCATATGAACGGGATGATGCTCCAGGGCTTCAGCTGGTACCTGCCGCCCGATGGGCAGCACTGGCGCCGCATGGCCGAGCGCGCTGCGGATCTTGCGGCACGCGGCTTCACCGCCGTGTGGCTGCCCCCTGCCTACAAGGGCCAAGCGGGCACCGCCGACGTGGGGTACGGTGCCTACGACCTCTGGGATCTGGGCGAGTTCGACCAGAAGGGCACCGTGCGCACAAAATACGGCACCCGAGACGAGTACGTGGATGCCGTCCGCGCGCTCCAAGGCGCGGGCATCCAGGTTCTCGGCGATATCGTGCTCAACCACAAGATGGGCAGCGACGAGCTGGAGCAGATCGAGGCCGTCGAGGTAGACCCCAACGACCGCTCAAAGGAGATCGCCGATGCCGGCGTGATCAACGCGTGGTCGCGCTTCACGTTTCCGGGCCGCAGCGGAAAGCTCGACCGCTTTACCTGGGATGCGAGCTGCTTCACCGGCTGCGATTGGGATGAGGCGGAGCAACGCTCGGGCATCTGGCGCTTCGGCGGCAAAACCTGGGCCGAGGATGTGGACCTCTCCGAGAACGGTAACTTCGACTACCTCATGGGTATGGATATCGACCTCTCCGACGAGCGCGTCTACGCCCAACTCGCCAAGTGGGGACGCTGGTATCTGCGCGTCACCGGCGTCAACGGGCTGCGCCTCGATGCGCTCAAGCATATGAGCCGCAGCTTCTACCAGCGCTGGCTTGCCGACATGCGCGCCTCCGTCGACCACGAGCTTTTCGTGGTGGGCGAATACTGGACGCGCGACCTCGCTGCGCTCCAAGACTATATCGGCGACGAGGAGTCGCTCTCGCTTTTCGACGTGCCGCTGCACTTCAACTTCTTCCACGTGAGCGAGGATCCCGATGGCGCCGACTTCAGCCGTCTTCTCGACGGGACGCTCGTGGCTGCCGACCCCATCCGCGCCGTCACCTTCGTGGAGAACCACGATACCCAGCCCGACCAAGCGCTGGAGTCCACGGTGCAGCATTGGCTCAAGCCGGCTGCCTACGCGCTGATCCTGCTTCGCGAGGCAGGCTATCCCTGCGTGTTCTTCGCAGACCTCTACGGCCTGCCCAATGACGGCATCCCCGCCGTGGCCGAGCTGCCGCTCCTTATGGAGATCCGCGAGAGGTGCGCCTTCGGCGAGCAGCGCGACCGCTTCGACGAACCCGACGTTATCGGCTGGACGCGCGAGGGCTCCAAGGAGGGCCCGGGCTGCGCCGTGCTGGTCTCGCGCCGCGACGGCGCTGTGAAGCGCATGGAGGTGGGCAGCGGCCATGCCGGCGAGCGCTGGGTATGCGTGCTCGGCGAGGAGAGTTTCGTCGAGATCGACGAGGAGGGCTTCGCAGACTTTCCCGCCGCCGGTGCGCTCCTCTCGGTCTATCTGCCTGAGAAGGCCGCTGAGACCCTCTCGAACATCCCCATCATCGTGAGGCCCGACCGCACCTAGGCGCGATTCTAAAGCCTACGCTTTCCTTGGGAAGGCGAGCTGGAACACGAACAGCACGAACAGCACCGGTAGGATGATTCGCCCCATACCCCAGACAAGCGCGAGCAGAAGCGCCCCGGGCATGATAAGCAAGCCGAAGATGCCGAATGCAAGGCGCATGACCCCGCCGAGGCACCTCATGGCGAACCCGATGGCGTGAACGCCGATCGAAAGGGCAAGCAGGGCGATAAGGGTCATGGTGATCATAGCGGTCTTCCTCCAGAAAATCTGCAAGCGCCTCTCGCCCGCATTCGCATATAGATATACCCGATCAACATGAGGCGAAGATGAAGGGCGGATGAATTCGCGGTGATTATGCTGCCTCGCCCACCGGCAGGCACAGGGCGTCGCATGTTCAAGGCCCACCCATGCTCCCGTTTCCCGGATTTCATACGATTCTCAGGATTCTACCCGCATAGAAGCGGACGGGGCCGCGCGATACTGCGCGGCCCCGTCCGGAAGGAAGGGAGACGGAGAGGTCCCGTCATCAAAAAGCACGATCAGAACTCGAGGTTCCGTTCATCGGCCTTGGAGAACATATGGATGAGGTCGCCGCCGAAGGTGAACGATACGTCCTGGCCTATCGAGAAGCCCTCTTTGCGAGAACCCATGATGTCGGTGGTCTGGACGATGACGATGACGTCTTGGCCGAGCGAGATAAGGTGCAGGTGCACCGAAGAGCCCATCATCTCGGAAACCTCGACGGTGCCGTGGAGGGTCTGGCCGCCCTCGCCGAGCAGGGATACATGCTCGGGACGGATGCCCAGCACGATGGGCTGCGATTGGACGTCATGGGCGAGCAGCCTGGCCTGCTTCTCCGCGCCCGGCACAACGATGATGCCGCCGACTCGGACCTCATACGTGTCGCCGGTCCGGACGAGCTCGGCGTCGAAGTAGTTCATTTGCGGAACACCGATGAAGCCCGACACGAAGAGGTTCGCAGGGTGGTCGAAGACCTCCTGCGGCGTGCCGACCTGCTGCACCACGCCGTCCTTCATGATGACGATGCGGTCGCCCAAGGTCATGGCCTCGGTCTGGTCGTGCGTGACGTAGATGAACGTCGTGTCGATACGCTGGCGGAGCTTGATGATCTCGGCGCGCATCTGGTTGCGGAGCTTGGCGTCGAGGTTGGAGAGCGGCTCGTCCATGAGCAGGACCTTGGGCTCGCGCACGATGGCACGGCCGATGGCCACGCGCTGGCGCTGGCCGCCGGAGAGGGCCTTGGGCTTGCGGTCGAGGTACTCGGTGATGCCGAGGATCTCCGCAGCCTCGCTGACCTTGGCGTCGATCTCGGCTTGCGGAAACTTGCGCAGCTTCAACGGGAATGCGAGATTGTCGCGGACGGTCATGTGGGGGTAGAGCGCGTAGCTCTGGAAGACCATGGCTATGTCGCGGTCTTTGGGCGCAATATCGTTCACGAGGCGGCCGTCGATGTAGAGCTCGCCGTCGGAGATGTCCTCCAAGCCGGCCACCATGCGCAGCGTCGTGGACTTGCCGCAGCCCGACGGGCCGACGAGCACCACGAACTCGTGGTCGGCGATCTCGAGGTTGAAATCTTGGACGGCCAGCACGCCCTCGTCGGTGACGAGCAGGTTGTGCTTCTTCTCGGATCCGCCCTTCTTCCTACGTTTCTTCTCGGTATTGGGATATACCTTCTTGATATGCTTGAGGCTCACTTCTGCCATAGCTATCGAGCACTCCTTCCATACATCTGCGTCATCGTGGCGATGCGTTTTGCAAGCTCGGGAGAAGCCTGCCCGGCACGCATGCGCCACTGCCAGTTTTCACCTACGGTGCCGGGCGTATTGGTGCGCGCCCGATCGCCCAGCTCCAGATAATCCTGCATCTGGGCTACGAACAGCCCCGCGACGCTCCCCATGCCGCCGCGGATGAACCCCCAGGCGAAGCCCTCGTCGTCGTTAAGGCCGAAATATGCACGCGCCAGCTCGACGTCTGCGGGGTCGGCTTCCTTCTTCCACGCCATGAGCGGCGCGTTGTCGTGCGTGCCCACATAGCACGCGCAATGCGGGCCGTAGGCATGGGGCATGAACGTGTTCTCGTCGCGCGAATCGAACGCGAACTCGAGCACCTTCATGCCGGGCAGCCCCGAATCGCTCAGGAGCTTCGCCACCTCGGGCGTGGTATAGCCCAGGTCCTCGGCGATGAAGCTGGTCTGCGGGAATCGGCTGATAAGAGCACCCACGAGCTTCATGCCCGGGCCCTTGACCCAGCGGCCGATCTTGGCGGTCTTCTCACCTGCGGGCACTGCCCAATAGCTCTCGAAACCGCGGAAGTGGTCGATACGGATCATGTCGTAGAGATGAGCGGCGCCCGCCACGCGCCTGATCCACCAGCCGAAGCCGTCGGCCTCCATGGCCTCGTAGTTGTAGAGCGGATTGCCCCACAGCTGGCCGTCCTCGGTGAAGCTGTCGGGTGGAACGCCTGCAACCTCCAGAGGCATGTTGCGCTCGTCGAGCATGAAGTTGTCGGGGCTCGCCCACACGTCAGCCGAGTCGAGCGCCACGTAGATGGGCATGTCGCCGATCAGCTTGATGCCCTTCTTGCGCGTGTAGGCGTGCAGCGCCTCCCACTGCTTGAAGAAGAGGTACTGCACATATTCGTTGAAGCGCACGTCATCGGCGAGGAGCGAGCGGTAGTGCGCGAGCGCCTCGGGTTTGCGCAGGCGTATGGCCTCATCGGGCCACTCTATCCACGACTTCATGCCGAAATGGCGCTTTACGGCCATGAACAGCGCATAGTCGTCGAGCCATGCGGCGTTGTCCCGCGCGAACGCCTCGACAGCTGCGGCATCGCGCTCCCATCCGCGCCTGTATGCTGCGCGGAGCAGGACCTCGCGTTCCTCGAACAGGCGACCGTAGTCCACGCGTGCGGGGTCATCGCCCCAGTTCACGGCACCGATCTCGTCCTGGGTGAGGAGCCCATCGGCCACCAGCTGGTCGAGATCGACAAAATAGGGGTTGCCGGCAAAGGTGGAAGGGCTCTGATAGGGCGAGTCTCCGAAGCTCGTGGGGCCCACCGGCAGCACCTGCCACCACAACTGGCCTGCGTCCGCAAGGAAATCCACGAAATCGCAGGCAGCTTGCCCCAGCGTGCCGATACCATGCGGTGACGGCAGCGCGTAGATGGGTAGGATGATGCCGCTCGAGCGTTCCATGGCCTAGCCTTTCACGGCGCCGGCAGCGACACCCTTGATGATGTGCTTCTGCGCGGCAAGGTAGAAGGCGATGACCGGGATGATCGACAACAGGATGAGCGCCATCGTGGCCCCCAGATCGACCGTGCCGTAGCTGCCCTTGAGGTACTGGATGTGGATGGGGATCGTGCGGTACTGGTTGATGTCGAGCACGAGCACCGGCAGCAGATAGTCGTTCCACACCCACATGATCTCGAGGATGCCCACCGAGATGAGCGTGGGTTTGAGCATGGGCAGCACCACCGAGAAGAACGTGCGGACGGGACCGCAGCCGTCGATGGCGGCCGCCTCCTCTATCTCGAGCGGGATCGACTTGACGAAGCCCACGAACATGAAGATGGCGAGACCAGCGCCGAAACCCAGATAGACGATGGGAATCGTCCACGGCGTGTTGAGCTTCAGGGCATCGGCCGTCTTCGAGAGGGTGAACATGACCATCTGGAACGGCACGACCATCGAGAAGACGCAGAGGTAGTAGATGATCTTGCAGAACTTGGAGCTAACACGTGCGATATACCACGCCGCCATCGAGCAGAAGATCAGGATGAGCGCGGTAGACAAGATGGTGATGACCGTACTGTAGAGCACGGAGCTCGCGAACGGATAGTTACCGAAGGTCATACCCGTGATGAAGTTGTCGAAACCCGCATAGCTCTGCTCGGTGGGGAGCGCGAACGTCTCGGTCTTGACGAAGGTGTTCTGCTTGAACGAATTGATGACCACGGCGACCACGGGCAGGACGTAGATGACGCAGATAACGGCGAGCACCGCTGACAGGATGGTCTTGCGACGCTGCTCGGCCGCGAGGGTCTGCTCCTTGTTCATCATTGCTGCACCTCCCGCCTGCGCGTATAGGCAAGTTGGGCGAGTCCGAGGCCGGCAACCAAGATGAAGAAGATGACGGCCTTGGCCTGGGCTACGCCGCGTACACCGGCACCTGCGGTGTAGAAGGTGTTGTAGATGTTCAAGGCCAGCATCTCGGTGGTGTTCACCGTCGAGCCGTCGGGTTGGATGATATAGGGAAGGCCGCCCGTCAGCGCGAGGTTCTGGTCGAACAGCTTGAAGCCGTTGGTGAGCGAGAGGAACATGCAGATGGTGATCGAGGGCATGACGTTGGGGATGGTGACCTTGAACAGGGTCTGCCACTTGGTGGCACCGTCGATCTTGGCAGCCTCGAGCATATCCTCGGGCACGGCCTGCAGGCCCGCGATGTAGATGATCATCATGTAGCCGACCTGCTGCCAGCACATGAGGATGATGAGACCCCAGAAACCGTAGGTGGTATTCAGGAGGATCGAGGTGTTGTAGGCGGCGAGGATGCCGTCGAAGATCATCGACCAGATGTAGCCCAGCACGATGCCGCCGATGAGGTTGGGCATGAAGAACACCGTGCGGAACAGGTTCGAGCCCTTGATGTTCTGGGTGAGCACGTAGGCCACCATGAAGGCAAGCACGTTGATGAGCACGAGGCTCACCACCGCAGTGAGCGCCGTATACCAGAACGAATGCTGGAAGCTGATATCCGCAAGCGCCTGGCCGTAGTTGTCAAGACCGGTGAGCTGCGCGTCGGAGATGAGCTTGAATCTGCAGAACGACAGGTAGATGCCCTGGAAGAAAGGCCAAACGAAGCCGATGATGAACGCCGCGACGACGGGGCCGAGGAACAGCCACGACCAGCGTCGGGTGGCGGTCTTGATGGTGTTTCTCGTTGAGGCCTTCTTGCTCATGTCAACTCCTTTCATAGAAGAGGAACCGGGACGAACGGGAAACCCGCCCATCCCGGTTTCCGTGAGCTAACAGAACTCGTTTTAGGCGTTGGCAGCCTTGTACTGGGTTGCCCAGCCATCGACGAAGGCGGTGCGGACGAGCTCCCAGTTGGCGTCGGACTGGTCGGCGTTGTATGCGTTGAGCGCGGAGACCAGAGCGGCGCGGTACTGGTCGACGTTGGGCTGGTAGTTGGTGGCCCAGTCGAGGACGTAGCAGCCGTTGTCGGTATAGGTGGCGGCATCGTTCAGGAAGCCGTTGGTGGAGGCGGCGGCGTTCTTGTACGGCATGATGCCGAGCTGCTCGACCATCGTGGCGGAGGCGGCGGGATCGGAGACCAGCCAGACCATGAAGTCCATGGTGGCCTTCTTGTTCTCCTCGGAGGCGTTTGCGTTGACGGCCCAGCAGTTCTCGGTGCCGCAGTTCAAACCGGCCTTCTCCTCGCCGGCAACGCCGCAGTAGTACGGAAGCATCCTGACGCTGGGCTGGGCGGCGGCGAGGCTCGCGTAGTCCCAGGAGCCGGTCAGGAAGAACACGGCCTGGCCGCTGGTGAACTGGTTCGCGGGATCATGCCCGCCGGTGGCCAGCGCGGTGGGCTCGACGACGGAGTTGTTGATCATGAGGTCGTAGATGTTCTTGTAGTTCTCCATGTAGGTGCCCTTGAGCTCGGCGGGGCACTCATCCCAACCGCCAGCGTCGCGCTCCTCGTAGTAGTACTCGAGGTTGGCAAGGTGGCCGGTGACGCGCCAGCTGGAGGAATCGTCCATGTCGGTGGCGACGAAGGCGTCGAAGCCCAGCTCGGCGGCGCGGGCGTGGATGTCTTCCACAACGGTCTTCAGGGACGCGAAATCCTTGATGTCATCGATGCTGTGGCCGGCCTTCTCGATGAGCTCGGCGTTGGCGACGATGCCATAGCACTCGTAGCAGTAGCCCATGGAGACGAGCTTGCCGGCATCGTCGTACAGGTTGTAGACATCGGTGGAGAGCTCGGACTCGATAGCGGTGCCCTTGAGATCCAACGCATAGTCGCCCCACTCCTTGACGCCGGCGGGGTTGCCGATGACGAAGAGGGTCGGGGCCTCGGATTTGTCCATCTCGGCGATAAGGGTCTGGTTGTAGGTGCCGGAAGCGGCGGTGACGACCTTCACGGGCACGCCGGTGGACTCGGTGTAGGTGCCGGCAAGCGCCTGGGCGGCCTCATCGAGCTCGGGCTTGAAGTTCAGCCAGTACACGGAACCGGCGGCAGCCTCATCGCCTCCGCCTCCGCTGGTGCCGCCGCCGTTGTTGCATGCGGCGAGCGTCGTGGCCATGAGGCCGGTGGTGCCGAGAAAGGCCCTACGGGAAAGATTGGTGCTCATAGCGAACTCCTCCTGTTTTTGCTCGGCGTCCTTCACGCCAAGTCTACGGATGTAAGCGGCCCATGGTGCCCCCGGGCCTCAGGGTTGTCTCAAGCCGGACGTGGCTGTGGGAAGCCTTGCCATCCAGCACATCAACCAGGATCTCCACGGCCTTCTCCCCCATCAGAGCCTGCGGCTGGGCAAGCGTGGTGAGGGTGGGCGTGGTATAGAGCGACATCTCGATGCCGTCGATGGCGATGATCGAGATGTCCTGCGGAACAGAGAGGCCCGCGTCGGAGATCGCCTTCATGGCGGCGATGGCCATGGAATCGGCAACCGAGAAGAGGGCCGTGACATCGGGGCGCTCCTCGAGCAGGCGGATCGTGCGCTCGTATGCGGCCTTCATCGAGAAGTCGACGGTCTCGCACACGAGGCCCTCATCGAGGGGGATGCCGGCGTCGGCGAGGGCCTCGCAGTACCCGCGGTAGCGGCGCTCGCTGATGGAACGGTCGTGGATGGAGTCGAGCAAAACGGCGATCTTGCTATGGCCGCACTCGATGAGCAGCTCGGCTGCGCGATATGCCTCGGCCTTGTCGTTGATGGATACGGACGAGAAGGACGTGCGGTCGAGGTTGCCGAAGTGGTTGGTGTAGCTGCAGCACATGAAGGGAGCGCCGAGCGTAGAGACCTCTTCGCGCGTGTAGTCGTAACGGCCGCCGAGCAGGATAAGGCCCTTGAGGCGCTTGGATTGCACGAGCTTGGCGCCTTCGCTCACCTCATCCTCCCCCGCAGGGATCTGGTGGAGGGACATGGAGTAGCCCTTATCCTCGCAGCTGCGCTCGATGGCGCGGATGATGGGCGTGAAGAAGGGGTTCTCGGCACCGCGCACCACGAGGCCGATGGAGTCGGTCTGCTGGTGGGCCAGGTCGCGGGCGCTGCTGTTGGGAACGTAGTGGAGGTTGCGCGCGGCGCTGAGGACCTTATCGCGGGTGTCGGCGCTCACATCGGGGTGGTTGTTGAGCACGCGCGACACGGTGCTCACGGCAACGTTGCAATATGCTGCGATATCTTTGATGGTTGCCATGAGCCTCCTTTGGAGATGAGACGGGCGCGACAGATAGTGGAAACGGTTCTGGTAACGTTACTGGAAACGTTTCCAACACAATAATGATCCGTTGTCGGGTTCGTCGTCCAAAAAATGACATACGTATCCTGCGAGCGTTGTCATTTAACCGGTAAACGGTATGGCGCTTGCATCTTGCTCGTTTTCGCCAGCACAATTGGCGTGGCAAAAAGGGGGTCGGTATGCCTCGCGAAATCAAAGGGGATCTTCAGCGGGCGATCATCTACTCGGTGTTCGTGCGCAATCACACAGCCGAGGGCACCTTCCGTGCGCTTATCGGCGACCTGCCGCGTATCCGCGCGCTCGGTGTGGACTGCATCTGGCTCATGCCGATCCATCCGCTGGGCGAGAAGGCGCGCAAGGGCTCGCTCGGCAGCCCCTATGCCATCCGGGATTACCGCGCCATCAACCCCGCATACGGCACGTTGGAGGATTTCAAGGCGCTGGTCGACGCCATCCATGGGCAGGGCATGCGGTGCATGATCGACGTGGTCTACAACCATACCTCCCCCGATTCGGTGCTCTGGGACGAGCATCCCGCGTGGTTCTACAAGAAGCCCGATGGCACGCCCGGCAACCGCGTGGGCGATTGGACCGACATCATCGATCTCGATTACAACTCCGACCCCGCGCTCTGGAACTACCAGATCGACACGCTCGTGCAGTGGGCGCGCATCGTGGACGGGTTCCGCTGCGATGTGGCCTCGTTCGTGCCGGTGGATTTTTGGGAGCAGGCACGCTCAGAGGTCGAGAAGGTCCGCCCGGGCTGCATCTGGCTCGCGGAATCGGTGCATCGCGCCTTCGGTGCCGAGATGCGCCGCCGGGGCCTTTACAGCGCAACCGATACCGAAGCCTATGCGGCCTTCGACATCGAGTACGCCTACGATATCCAGGAGGTCTTCGACGCGTGGGCCGAGGGGACCGCGCCCCTCTCCCACTACCTCGACCTGCTCGATTTCCAAGAGAACGCGTACCCGCGCGGCTTCAACAAGCTGCGCTACCTCGAGAACCACGACCTGCCGCGCATCGCGTCGCGCCTTGGGCGCGGGCTCGATCTGGCGAATCTCACGGCCTTCATCTACCTGCTCAAGGGCGCCACGCTCATCTACGCCGGCCAGGAAGCCGCATCCGACCGCACGGTCTCGCTCTTCGACCGGGACACCATCGGGTGGAACACGGGAACCGATCTCTCGCCGCTGATGGCGCGGCTCGCCCAGATCAAGCATGAGGTTCTCGGATGCGACGATTTCTTCCGCGCACGCGCATACGATGAGGATGACGTGGCGGTGCTCGAACGCGAAGGCGATTGGGGGCGCGCGATAGGCGTGTTCTCTCTCTGCGGCAAGCCGGCGGAGGTGGCCGTCGATGTATCGGACGGCAGCTACGTCAACCTGCTCGATGACCTGCCCGTCGAGGTACGCAACGGCAAGCTTGCAGGTTCCGGGGCGCCAATCGTCTTCCTAACCTGAATCCAAGACTGCCGAGCACCTGCTTGTTTTTGAGAAAATCTGCGATAAAAGCCCTGTTGACGAGAAGCGCTTTTCCAAAAACCCACATGCGGTCGGCAGTTATGATCGACGAGTGGTAGATTACCGGAAGTTGACGCCATGTGGGTGATTCGGCGGGGATTCAGCGGTACCATATCTGTGAGTAACATAATTGCGCACAGATTGGCTTCCCATGGATAGCTTCACCGGAAACGACGATTACCTGCTCTACCAGATTGCCAAGATGTACTACCTCGATGAGATGCCGCAGGATGCCATTGCCAAGGCGGTGGGATTCAGCCGCTCGTATATCTCGCGCCTGCTCGATAAGGCCAAAAAGCGGAAGATCGTGACGTTCGTGGTGATGAATCCCCTCGATCGCACGGTCCAAGATCTCGAAGAGCGCCTCCGCAGCATCTACAACCTGAAATTCGCCGCCATCGCCGATATCTCGGAATCCGAGTACAAGCGCTCCCTCTTCCACCCGATGAACGAGATCCTCGCTGCAAAGGCGAATGCGATCCTTCCCGAGTTCCTCTCGAAAAGCAAGGTGGTAGCGTTGGGCTTCGGCGCCGCCCTCTACACGATGTCCAAAACGCTTCCTCGCGCGCACCTCTCCCACGACATCCTCTTCATGCCTGCCGTCGGCACAACGGGGGCATGCTCGCCGCAAACCCAATCGAATACCATCGTCGACAATATCGCTTCGGCATTCGGCGCACGCGCTTACTTCACCAACATCCCCATCGTCATCGACCAGCACGAGGTCGAGAGCACGCTCTTCCCCAGCCGTTACGGCGAGCTGATGCAGCACTGGAGCGAGGTCGATACGGTCATCGTGGGTCTCGGCGTGCGCTATCACGAGGCGGGCGATGCATTCAGCCTGAACGAAGCCTCCGAAGAGTACCGCAAGGCGGTCGCCGAGGCAGATGCCGTGGGCGATCTCCTCACCCGTTACTTCCGCGAGGATGGCAGCGAGGTCGAGCTCGATGAGATCTATGTGAGAACGGCCATCAGCCTCGAACGCCTTTCCACCATCGAGCGGGTGCTATGCGTTGCGGGCGGCCCCGCAAAGCTGCGCGGGATCCACACAGCTATCAAATCCGGTTATGTGAACTGCCTCGTCACCGATCTGATCACCGCCCGCAAGCTCATCTCGCTCGAAGAAAACGCGTAGCGGAAAGGGCGTGGGCGCCACCGCCCTCCCCGCTTCTTCTCGTCTAACCCGCATAGCGCTATTCAGCCAGCTCGTACACCCTCACGATATCGTCATGGTAGAGCTTGATGCTGCGGCCGATATAGTCGTTCTCAGATTGCTCGATCGCCAGATCCGCCATGTCCCTGAAGCATGCGCTGCCGATACCCACCTGCGCAAGACGCGTGGGCAGGCCGATATCCTCGATGAAATGCTCGAGGTTCGCAATGCCTTCTTCCACTGTGGCCTCCGGATGGGCATAGTCCATCTTCGCTCCGAAGCAGTTCACGGCGAGCCTCGTGAAAAGCGGCAGGTTCTCGCGGTAGCAGAGGCGCATCCACGCGGGGAAGAGGATGGCGAGCATCTCTCCGTGCGTGCGGCAGAAGGCACCCGTCATGGGCCTCTCGAGGTTATGGACGCAGTAGCCGCGATCGATGCCGGAGGAGAGGCTGTCGTCGAGCGGCACATAGGCCACGCGGGCGATATTGGCGCGCGCCGTATAGTCGCAAGGTTCCCCGAGCACCGTGCGCACGCTCCTCATGACCTCGTTGATCACGCCCTCGTAGGCCGCTAGCGCGAACTCGACGCCCTCGGGAACGCAGAAGTAATCCTCCATGGCGTGTGCCATGATATCGAAGCAGCCCGCAGCTGTCTGGAACGGAGGGAGCGTGTAGGTGAGCTCGGGGTCGATGATCGCGAAGTCGAAGCGCAGCTCGCGTGCGAACACGCAGGTCTTGCGCTCGGGGTCTGAGGTATCATCGCGCCACACGGCGGCGGTGCTCACGTCGCTGCCGGTGCCGGGCATCGTGACCACGACGCCATGCGGAATGATACGGCTCGCGATGGGCGCGAAGCGTGGATGATCCCAGATCTCGCCATCGTAATACGTGCCGCATGCGATGTATTTGGCGCTGTCCATAGTAGAGCCACCGCCCACGGCGAGCACGAAATCGATATCGTTTTCGCGCACCATCTCACAACCCTTCCGCATGAGGGAGAGCTTGGGGTTGGGCACGACACCGCCCAGCTCGAACACCTCGATACCCGCAGCCTCGAGTCCCGTACGGATACGCGCGACGAGCGGCAGGATGAAATCACCGGTATCGAAGTGGACGAGGGCCTTGGTGCCGCCGCAGGCCTTAACCTCATCGGCCACCTTGTCCTCTGCACCCTTGCCGAAGATGATCTTCTCGGGGTTATAGTGCACGTAATCGGTAAGCATGCGGTTATCCTCCTAATACAAAAACACGGCTCCGCAATGGCGGGCATCTTCTTGGAGCGGCTTGCCGCTTTTTCCGGAAAACAAATCGTCGTTCAGCATCGGCATGCGAAAGCACACGGGGACGACGGCCCATGCCCGCCGCCCCCGTGCAACAGGAGGAGCTAGATGATACCGATGGCGCCGAGGACAGCGCCGAGGACGACGATGTAGACGAGCATCCTCGTGGAAGAGACGCCCTTCTTGTCCATCAGCCAATACACAAGCAGGGTAAGACCGAGCGGCAGGATCTTCGGCATGATGGCATCGAGGAAATTGGCCTGCAAGTCGAACTCGCCCGTGGCGAATGAGACCACGAGCCTGGTGTTCAGAGACACGTAATTTGCCGCGAGAGCGCCCATGACGGTGCAGCCCATGATACCGGCGCCCGTGATGACCTTGTTGATGGCGCCGCTCTCGAGCAGCTGCGCGATACCCTCATCGCCTTGGTTGTGGCCGATATTGAAGAACAGGCGGTGCAAGACGATGGCGATGACGACAAAGGCGGCAGAATACAGTACGGGGCCGAGCACGTTGCCGCTCTCGGAGATGCCGATGGCGATCGAGAGCAGGAGCGGAGAGAGGATGGCCTGCATAAGCGTGTCGCCAATGCCGGCAAGCGGACCCATGAGACCCGTCTTGACCGAGGTGACGGTCTCGGCAAGATCCGTCTCACCGGAAGCGATGCGCTCCTCCATTGCGGCGGAGAGGCCGATGATGGCGGTTCCAACGCGCGGCTCGGTGTTGAAGAAGGCGGCGTGTCGCGTCATAGCCGCAGCGCGGCCCTCCTTGTCATCCTTATCGTAGAGATCGTCGATGATGGGCGTCATGGAGTGCAGGAAGCCGGTGCCCTGCAGACGTTCGTAGTTGTAACATGAGTGGGCAAAGAACGCCCAGTTCCAGAAGCACTTGTTCAGAGCACTCCTGCTTGCCTTTCTGACCTCGTTACTCATCGTCATCATCCTCCTCGGCAACGACAAGCACGCGCTCGACCCTATCGCCCTTGAGGTTGACGTAGACAAGGGCCATGAGCAGCGCGAACAGGGAAATGGCAACCATGTTGAAGTTGAGGTAGATGACCATCAGGAAGCCCACGAAGAAGAACAGGCGGGCCTCGCCCTTGAATATGGCCTTCATGTTCATCGCGATGCCGATGACGGGCAGCATTCCGCCGATGACGCCGACCACCCGGATGGCATTGGAGCCTGCGAGCGAGTCGACGATGCCCGCCAGCGCGGGAGCGCCATAGTAGCACGCGAGCATGCAGGGGATCGCATAGATGAGGAAGAGCGCGATCTGCGGAAACACGACGTTGGCATACCAGATGCCCTTGGTGTTGCCCTCTGCCGCGTACTTATCGGCCATGTGCACGAACGCGGTCGCGGTGATCATCCGGAAGTTGAAGAGCACGGTGCCGAGCAGGCCGATGGGCACTGCAATGGCGATCGCCTCCTCAGCAGAGAGGCCTGCGGTGATGGCGGCTGCAGTGCCCATGATACCCGCGAGCGCTTGGTCTGCAGGGAATGATCCGCCCGTGGACATGATGCCCAGATAAATCAGCTGGATCGTACAGCCGACCAAGGTGCCCGTAACCGGATCTCCGAGAATAAGGCCAACGAAGAAGCCTTGGATGAGGGCCCTTCCGAAGGTGTAGAATCCTACGCCCACGACCCAGGTGCCAGCGCTCATGTAGTAGCAGATACCGCACAGGAAAGCTTGGAATAGGCTCATGGTTCTTCACTCCTTTCGAATTCCAATTCTTAGAAATACGTCTGCACGTCCACCGGAGCATCAGACGGCACCAGCTGGTACACCAGAGCCGAACCTTTCGCCATGATGCGCTTCATGCATTCGATCTCATCATTGTTTGCTGCGACATTGCGATTGAAGACCTTGCGATCTTCACGGATACCCATACCGCCGAGGATGACCTTGGGCAGGGGGATCCCCGCATCGAGGAGGGCCTCGATGACTGCGGGGAACTTGACGAGCACGAGGATCGCCTCGTCATCGGTCTTCGGATCGCCTTGGATGTAGGGAATCGCATCTGCGATGCTCTTGATGATGCATTTGACCCCGGGAGGAGCAGCTGCCTTGAGCACGCGCTTCATGAGCGCATCATCGGGTAGCTTGTCATCGACGATGAGCACTTTGTTGGCATGGGTGTCCTTCATCCACTGGGTAACGACCTGTCCGTGGATCAGACGGTCGTCGATACGGACCAAAACCAGATTCTTCATTCGTTCTCACCTCCTTCAGATGCGTCGGCCTCTGCCTGCATGGACTTGCTTCACCGCGATAGGGCCTGCGCCCTCGCAGCAAAAGACACGATAGATTTGAGGTGTTGGTATACGCTGGCGCCCTAAGGCCGCCCTGCAACCGAAGCCCACCTCAGGTGGGCATGGTCAGAAACGCTCTTCAAGCAAAATAATGAAGATCGTTGGATCCATGTCTTGTCGACCTCCCCATCGAACAGACAGGAGGGCACAGGCATCCTGCGCGTGCCCTTGGAACCGCGCCTTCATTTTCAGCATTCTTATTAACGCATATTCTGCACATATGTGTATTACACGCGAGAGGCCCTTGGACGGCGGTGAGTGGCAGCCGTGCAGCGTTTCTGCGAGGCGGCGCGGCGGTTCCCCCTTAGAATGCACGGAAGATCCCCCTCTCTGCTTTTCGAGTATGAAATGGCTGGTCAAATGGGTAATCCGTCGGTGTTCATCCCGTAGTCTTTTCCATAGGGAGTTGAGCGCAACCCATGGATTCACTAGCATGGTGCATGCTGGACAGTACAAAACCGATCGGAGGAATGGAATGACGCTCACGAGAAGCGAGTTCCTGGTGCTGCGCGAACTTTGCGAGCACGGCACGTGTTCCCCGCATGCTTTAGCCTCATCCGCGGGTTTGACGGAGGGCGCTGCCAACGAGATCCTCGAATCCTGCGCCCGCGATATGCTCGTGGAGGATGGAGCGATCGCGGGCAAGGGCGTGGAGGCCCTCGAACCTTACCGGGTCGAAAACGCCGTCATCATGGCAGCGGGGGTCTCCTCCCGCTTCGCCCCCATCTCCTACGAGATGCCCAAGGGCCTGCTCAGGGTTCGCGGGGAAGTGCTCGTGGAGCGTCAGATCCGCCAGCTGCGCGAGGCGGGGATAGACGACATAACGCTCATCGTCGGCTACCTGGGAGAGCAGTTCTCCTATCTCGAGCACGAGTTCGACGTGGACATCGTTGCGAACCCCGACTACCTCGTCCGCAACAACAACTCATCGCTCTGGCACGTGCGCGACCGGCTCTCCAACACCTATATCTGCTCGTCGGACGACTACTTCACCGAGAATCCCTTCGAACGCTACGTGTACAAGGCCTACTATGCCGCCGAATACGCCGAGGGGCCCACTCGGGAATGGTGCCTCGCGCTCGATCAGCGCGACCGTATCGTCGGCGTTACCATCGGCGGCTCCGACGCCTGGTACATGCTGGGCCACGCCTACTTCGATCGCGCCTTCTCGAAGCGCTTCGTCGAGGTTCTGGGCGAGGAGTACGACCTTCCGGAGACGGCGGAGAAACTCTGGGAGCAGATCTATGCCGATCATGTCGGCGAGTTCGACATGGAGGTCCGCCGCTATCACGGGACCATCCACGAGTTCGATTCCCTCGATGAGGCCTGCGGCTTCGATCCGGGCTTTATCGACGAGGTGGACTCCTCCGTCCTCGACAACATCGCCGCGACACTCGCCTGCACGAGGAGAGACGTGCGGGGGATCGAGGTGCTCGAGCAGGGTCTTACCAACATGTCGTTCAAGTTCGACGTGGACGGCGCGTCCTATGTCTACCGCCATCCCGGCGTGGGGACCGATAAGTTCATCGATCGGCATGCGGAGGCGGAGGCCGACAAGGCCGCCCGCGAGCTCGGCGTCGACCCGACCTTCATCTACGAGGACGAGCACCGGGGCTGGAAGATCTCCCGCTTCGTCAAGAACGCGCGCACGCTCGACCCCGACGATCCCGAGCAGGTGCGCCGTGCCATGGAGACCTCGCGCTGGATCCACGAGTCGGGGGTCGGCATCGACACCGACTTCGACTTCTTCGAGAACGGCGTGGGATACGAGACGCTCCTCAAAGACCATGGGCCCATAGACATCCCCGGCTATTTCGAGACGCGCGAGAAGGTCGCCCGCCTCAACGGGTACCGTGCGGCAGACGGCTACCCGAAGGTCCTCTCCCATAACGACTACCTGCCGCTCAACATCCTCTTCGATGAGGACGGCGGCATGAGCGTGATCGACTGGGAGTTCGCGGGCATGTCCGATCCCGGCAACGACTTCGGCACCTTCGTCATCTGCAGCCAGTATGACCAAGCCCAAGGAGATGCGGCGCTCAACGCCTATTTCGACGGGGCCCCGACCTTCGAGCAGCGCCGCCACTTCTGGGCGTGCGTGGTTCTCGGCGGCTGGTGCTGGTACGTATGGGCGCTCGAGAAGGAGGCCGAGGGCGCGGGTGTGGGCGAATGGCTCGATATCTACCACAGCTACTGCACCGACTATATCGACATGGTGCTCTCTTGGTACGAGAGCGGCGAGAACGGAGACTAGGACATGATGGGACTCGGATTCGGCCTCGGTGCCGCGCTCACATGGGCGCTCGATACGGTGATCCTCGGCATCGCGCTCTCCAGCGCAGCCTTCACCTCGACTCCGCAGGCCGTGGCGCTCGCGGCCTTCGTGAGCACCTTCCTGCACGATGCCTCGTCGGCCGTCTGCGCCTTCATCTACATGGGGCTGCGCGGCAAGCTCGCCGATACATGGAGGACGCTCAGGAGCAAGGCCGGCCTCGTGGTGATCGGGGCAGCGTTGATAGGCGGTCCCATCGGCATGACGGGCTATGTGACGGCGATCGATAACATCGGCGCAGGCTACGCTGCGGCGATCTCCGCGTTCTTTCCCGCCTTCGGTGCCCTGCTCGCCACCTTCACCCTCCATGAGCACCTGAAACCCTATCAATGGGCGGGGCTCATCGTGGCCGTCGGCGCCATCGCCGTGCTCGGATACACGCCTGTTGACGGCGTTCCCGGCGACTGGACGACCGGCGTCATAGGCGCGCTCGTGTGCGTGGTGGGCTGGGGCTCCGAGGCGGTTATCATCGACTGGGGGCTCAAGAGCACTGCGGTAGACGATGAGGTGGCCATGCAGATACGCCAGACCACCTCGGCGATGACCTACGCCCTCATCCTGCTGCCGCTGCTCGGGGCATGGCCCATCGCCACCTTCGCCCTCATGAGCTCTGCGATGCCTATCGTGGCGTTTGCCGCTGCACTCGGCACGGCCTCCTACATCTTCTACTACAAGGCGATCGCCGCGCTCGGGTCGCAGAAGGCCATGGCGCTCAACATCACCTACTCGGCATGGGCCATCCCGTTTGCGTTCCTGCTCCTGGGCACCGCTCCCGAACCTCGCGGGGTCGTCTGCGCCGTCGTGATCCTCGTCGGCGCGATCGTGGCCGCCACCGATATAAAGACCCTGCTCTCGAAGGGGGATGCAGCGCAAGAGCAGGCTTAGGCTCCTCCTGCGCACCCGCAGCGACGACGGCGCGGCCGGCTATTGGAAAAGCCTGAGCCTATCCCCTCTCGATGGCTCCGCTTTCTAAGTCGCAGAGCCGTGGCGGTTGTCTTCCCATATCCGTGTTGCAGGAACAGCCTTATCGCAGGGACCAGCAGCTTGTTCCGTCGCGCGATTCCTTTTGGCTGCAATCCTTTTGGCATGCCGGCACCCCGGCGTTTAATAATATAATGCGTACCTTTGAGCACGCTTTGTTATAGAACTCAAAGTAGTTTTTTCAAGCTCGCAATCATTCCAGCAGAACACCGTCGCTCCGTTTGACGAGAAGAAAATCGGCTCTGCCGTGACGGCATCGTAAAGGTTTGCGAACTGGCCGAAGGCGGGAAGGGCAGCGGCGCCACGCTCTTCCCGCTATGCGTTTTCTTCGACTATGCGTAAGGGGCGGGAGGCCGCAGCACGATGCTGCGGCCTCCCGCCAAGGTCCTTCCTGCCAGCCGAAGCACCCCTACTCGGCAGGGACCGGTTTTCCCCCGATATAGGTCGCGCGAAGCGACAAGTCGGGGGCGTAGATGTTGAAATCGGCATCGCGATCGGGCAGGATGAAACCGCACCCGAATTCGACGCCCGCAGAGCGCGCGGCAACCTCGCTGCCCATGCGGATGGCCTGCTCGGCACTTACGATGCCCCAATCAACCATGTTCTTGATTCCTTGGGCGAGTGTGAGAATCGAGCCCGCAATGTTGCCCGAACCCTCCAAATAGCAGAGACCGTCCTTGAGCACGACGGGCATCCCGCCGCTCATGTAGCTGCCCTCGGGCAGGCCGCCGCACCCGAGGCAGTCGGTGACGGGGACGACGTGCTCCCAGCCTTTGGCCCTCACGAGGGCCGCGCAGGCGCCGGGGGCCACGTGGCGCCCATCGCAGATCAGCTCCGCATAGGTATCGCGGGTGACCATGGCGCACCCCACCAAACCGGGATCGCGGTGGTGAAGCCCGCTCATGCCGTTGTAGGTGTGCACGAAGACCGTGGCGCCCACGTTGACCGCGGCGATACTCTCCTCGAAGTTCGCGTCGGAATGGCCGAGCGCCACGACGACGCCCTCCGAGTCGAGCTGCGCGATGTAGGCGAGAGCCTCCTCGTACTCGGCTGCGAGCGCGCTCTTCACGATGAGGCCCCGGGCACTATCCTGCCACAGAGAGAAATCCTCGTAGGACGGAGCCTTGAGATAGGCGGGATTCTGTGCGCCCTTATGCTTCTCGGTGAAGAAAGGCCCCTCGAGGTAGATGCCCGGGATGCGGGCGCCGATAAAGCCTTTCTCACGAGAATCGTTGGCATCCGCGATCGCTGCGCACTGGGCAGCGATGCTCTCCACGGAATCGGTGAAGGTGGTGGGAAGCCATGCGGTGGTGCCACGGCGCGCGAGCTCGATGCTCGCCTCGTTGAGACCCTTGGGATCCCTATCGGTCGTGGCGTGCCCGAAGAAGCCGTGGATATGCGTGTCCACGAGTCCGGGGCCCACCCAGGAATCCCCCAGCTCCACAATCTCGCAGTTGGGACGTTCGGCACTCCACGTACCGAACAGCCCATCGGAGACCGTGAGATAGCCCCCTCCCACAAGCCCTCCGGGAAGGACGAACTTCTCGGCATGCAGCGCGTATGAGGACATGGCTCTCCCTAAACCTCGAGCGGATGGATGGTGACGCCCTTGACCACGCGGTTGACGGTGCCGTTGGCGGAAGGCGTGTCGGGGGTATTGCCCACCTTGATCGATGCGTTCAGAGCGACGACCTGGGCGAACATCACGAACGGAAGCGCGAGATAGGCTGCGGGAAGAAGTATGCTCCCGTCGAAGGAGAAGGCGTCTCCTGCAAAGTCGGCTCCCGTCTTCTGCTGCACGGCAACCGTGGCGCACGCGACCTGATCGCCGGCGATCTCATCCAGGATGTCGAGATCATAGCAGCGTGTGTAGGGATCGTTGCTCACGAAATCGAAGACCAAGGTCTTGTCGTTGACGAACGACTTGGGCCCATGGCGGTAGCCCATCGAAGAGTCGAACGAGGTCGCGATCTTCCCGGCGCACAGCTCGAGGATCTTGAGCTGCGCCTCGCGGGCCAGGCCGGATAGGGACGCAGAGCCGAGGTAGGTGACGCGTTCGAAGTCGAGGGCGACGAGATCGAGGATCTCCCGCTCGCGCTCGATGACGCCCCTGCCCAGGGCAGCCGCCGCCTCGGTCCAGACGGCCTTGTCGGCAAGGGCGCTCTCATCGAAGATCAACGTGGCGAGAAGCGCCATGCAGCTGTAGCTGCCGGTCATGGCGAAGCCCTTGTCGTTCGCACGCGGGATGAGCAGCGTGAGGGCATCCTCGCTGTCCCTGCTGTTCTGGGCGAGAAGCCCCTCGGGGGCGCAGGTGACGTTGAGGAAGAGGACATCCTTGACGACGCTTCCCACCACGTCCACTGCCGCCACGCTCTCGGGGCTGTTGCCGCTGCGGGCGAAGGAGACCATGACGGTGGGATCGTCGGGGTTCACGTAGTCGAGCGGGGCGCTCACGACATCGGTCGTGGCGACCGCCGCGAACTCGAAGGCATCGTTGTCGCCGACGCGGCGCAGATAGGGGACGATGGTATCGCTCACGTAGGCGGACGTGCCGGCACCGCAGAAGATGACGCGCGTGCGACGCATGCCGCCAAGCGAACGGGCGCGGGCTAGGAAGTCCTCGATGGGGGCGGCGTTGTCCCGGTAGATCTCGAGGGTATCCTCCCAGAGCTCAGGCTGCTGCCTGATCTCCGCCGCAGTGATAGAGGCGCCGAGAGACCTAAGGGCCGCCTCGTCCTTCTCGAACATGCTTGCACGCTCCTTTCGCAGAGGGCTAGCCCCTCTGATGGGATATCTTATAGCGGAACTGGTCGGCACGCGCGACGCTGCGCGTGTACTCGATGACGGTTCCGCTCGTGTTGCGGGTCGTACGGTAGAGCCTCAACACGGGTGCCCCCTCGGCGATATCGAGGGCAGTTGCCTCATGCGCCCGCGCCACGCTCGCACAGAACTCCTCGTCTGCGACGCGGACGACCTGCCCATAGTCCTTCTCGATGATATCGTAGAGGGGCTTGTTCTCGACGTCGTTGCGGCTGAGTCCCCGAAACTCCCGAGCCGGCAGATAGGTGCGCTCGACCATCATGGGGATCCCGTCGGCCATGCGCAGCCTGCTCATCCTCACCGTCTGGTCCCCGAGCCCGATTCCGAGCTGCTCGGCGACGTGCCTCGGTGCCTCGCAGTACTCGAATTCGAGGATCTCGGTCCTCGGATTCCTCCCCAAGGACTTCATCTGCTCGGTGAAGCTGTAGGTGTCCATGAGGTTCGACGGCTCCTGGGCGACATCCGCGACGAACGTGCCCATGCCGTGCTTGCGCACGATAAGGCCCCGGGCCTCGAGCTCCGCCATGGCAAGGCGGACCGTCGTGCGCGAGAGGCCGTATTTCTCGCAGAGGGAGCGCTCGGAAGGAAGCGGATCGCCAGGATTCAGCTCGTTGTCGATCTTCTCGTGGATCAGATCGAACAGCTGGTCGTACAGCGGCTGTTTTTTGGGAACTCTCGGCATGCTCTCATCCTCGACGTCATATAGCGCAGACACGCAGTTCGCACCCGCGCCACCCACCCGTGCGTGCCTAACCGGTCTGCCAAAAATACAGCATAGCATCCTTGGCGGGCCGGAAGCGCCCGGGAAGCGACGCAGACCGCTTCCCGGGCAGGGAGCCATCTAGCCCCAGATGCTCGGCCACAGGCCGAAGGGACCGGCTCCGAGGATGCCGATGATGAGGACGAGGATGATGCCCTTCATCGGGGTGAAGTTCTTCTTGGAGAAGAGGTAGTACAGGAGCATGACGATCGAGAGCGGGACGAGCTTCGGGCAGATGCTGTCGAGGATATTGGCGACGTCGATGTTGACCGGGGAGGTGACCTCCTCCATGTAGGTGACCTCGGCGTAGCCGTTGCCGAGATCGTTCACACCGGCGCTGATGCCGTCGGCGCTCACGAGGGCGGCAGGCTCGGCAGCGCTGGGATCGTCGTAGACCATGCCGAGCATACCGTCGACCTCCTCGGTGGGAAGGGTCACGGTGTGGGCCACGTAGGACTCGGTGGTTCCGTTGGGGATCACGGCGTTGATCTGGGTGCCTCCCATGGCAACGGTGAGGCAGCCCACGACGAAGACGCCGAGGATGGAGGCGGCGCGGGTGAATGCCTTCATGCTCGCCATGAGGGAATCGAGCGCGTCCATGCCCATCTTGTAAGACCAGTTCATAAGGCCGAAGCGCAGGGCGAACTGGACGGCATTGAAGATGATGAGGAACAGGATGGGGCCGAAGACGCTGCCGCCGATGGCCATGTTGGAGCAGATGCCCGCCGAGATGGGGACGAGCGTCATCCAGAACAGGGCGTCGCCGATGCCGCCGAGCGGGCCCATGAGGGAGACGCGGACGGCGCGGATGGTGGGGATGTCGATCTTCTTCTGTTCCATCGAGAGGACGAGGCCCATGGCGAAGGTGACGAGGAACGGGTGGATGTTGAAGAACTCCATGTTGTGGGACATCGAGGTGGACAGATCGTCCTTGTCGGTGTGGATCTTCTCGAGGCCCGGGAGGATGGAGTAGAGCCAGCCGGCGGCCTGCATGCGCTCGTAGTTGAAGGACGCCTGCAGGAAGCAGGAGCGCCACGCCATCTTGTTGAGCGTCTTCTGGTCGAGATCGGGAGCAGTGCTCAGGTTCTTGTACTCGGTCTGGTCATTAGATGCCATCTTCCTCACCTCCATCGAAGCTTGCAGGAGCGGAGCCGCCCAGCTGGGTCCTCTGCTGGTAATCCCAGTAGGCGATGCCGAAGCCGATGAGGGCCAGTATCAGCAGCGCCGGGCTTGCGAGGGCGGCGGTGTTGGTGACGATGAGGGCGAGGCCGAAGCCCAGGAAGTAGAAGCCCCACATGTCGCGGTTCATCATGAACTTGAGCAGGATGGCGAAGCCGACGAAGCGCATCATGCCGCCGGCGGCGGAGAGGCCCTTGCTGAGCCAAGCGGGGATCGCGTCGACAACAGCCTGCCCCATCGTGGCACCACCGATGAAGAAGAGGGTGACGACGATGCCGAAGACGAGGCCGAGAAGCGTCATGGAGAGGTAGTTGATCCTCTCGATGCCCTTGGGGTTGGCCTCGGCGGCATACTTGTCGGCTACGGACATGAGCGGGGACATGAGGGTGAAGATCAGGGTCACGCCGTACTGGCCGAGCAGGGAGAACGGGATCGCGGTCGCAACCGCTATGTTCGGCTCGAGGCCAAGCGAGATGGCGAGAACTGTCGCCATGATGCCGCCGATGACCGCGTTGGGAGGCTGGGCACCTCCGATCGGCATGTTGCCGATGGTCATGAGCTGGTACGTGCCGCCAACGATGAGGCCGGTCTGCACGTCACCGAGGATGAGGCCGATCACCATACCGGTGACGATCGGCTGATACAGAGACTCGAGGAAACTGAACTGGTCGATAGCCGCGATGAACGTGACGATGAAGACCAAGATCACCTGGAGAGCTGAGTATTCCATCCTTGTTCCTCCTTTCCAAAACCTGACATAACATTTACCTGCTTCCAATCGGGACAAAGCTATCGTCAACACCCGTTCTCCCCGGGGTGCCATACGATCCTGTTGGTTGTTCTCCCGCGCAATGCCGGGGCGGCGGACGCTACCTGAAGAGCTTCTCGGGGTCTTCTGCGGGAATGCTCGGGACGCGCTGGATCTGGAGCTCGACGCCCAGATCCTTGAGCTCCCGGAACGCGGCGACATCCGCATCGTCCACGGCGACGGTGGTCGCCACCTGGCGCTTGCCCTCGGACATGTGCATGTTGCCGACATTGAGCTTCTTGATGGGCACGCCGCCCTTGACGAGGCGCAGCGCGTCTGCGGGGCTCTCGACGATGATGAAGATGAGCTGGCGCGGCGCGGCCTTGTGGATGACGTCGATGGTCTTCTGGATGGAGAAGTACCTCGTATCCACACCTGCGGGCGCCGCCATGTTCATCAGATTCTGGCGCATCTTGTTGCCGGCGACCTCGTCGTTTGCGACGAGGAGCAGGTTGGCACCGAGGGTGCTCGTCCACTGCGTGGCGATCTGCCCATGGATGAGGCGGTTATCGATCCTCGTGAGCAGGATGTTCGGTTCGGCCATCTTCTCAACCCCTTCCGCGCTTAAACCCTACTTGACGATCTTCTGGATGGCGTAGCGGGATACCTCCACGACCACCCCCGACTTGATTTCCACGTCGCAGGTCTCCTTGCCGACGCGGACGAGCTTCCCGTACAGGCCGCCGGCGAACGCGACGCGCTGCCCGACCGCGAGCTCCCTGTGGATCTCGGCGAAATAGTCCTTCTGCTTGCGTGCCTTCACGGCGCTGTAGATCGCATAGACGACCCCCATCGCCGCCGTGAGGATGAGCAGCGCCACGCAGGATGACAGGATGCTCTCGATGCTCATCAGATACCGTCCCCGCCGAATCCATCGTCATCGGCGGCATCATCGATGTCGAGGCGGGCGTGGATGATCGAGGCGGATCCTGCCGCCACGGCCTCATCGGCGAGCTCGCCCGCCACAGACGATGCGTCGCGGCTCATGAGCGCCTCGAGGAGCATGGGGAGATTCGTCCCCGCGACCACCTCGACGCCCGGCTGGGCTTGGGACGCGAGCATCGCCTGGTTGAACGGGGTCCCCCCGGTGAGATCGCAGAACACGATGACCGACCCGCACTGCTCCGAGGACTTGGCGATGGTATCTGCGAGGAGCTGGGGGTACTCCCCCGCCTCGTTCTCGTGGAACGCGACGGCATCGAAGCCGGCCTGCGGTCCTGCGATCATCTCGACCGAGCTTGCGAGACCCGGCGCGAAGTCACCGTGGCCCGTGAGCACGAATCCCACCATCTCGCTCACTCCCCTTCTGGCAAGGCGGCAGCCTCGGCGCGCGACTCTTTGCGAGGCTCCCTCGGACGTACAGAACAGGTGCTCCTTGAATTACTGGTTATAACCACTTATCTGTCTGCACAAATTCTACAAGAGATTTGCCTGAACAATCGCCATATGTATTATTTTTTGATAAACGACCGTTTGCGTAAAATAACATACCGTTCATAGTATTTTATGTGATAAATTGGTCATAATTTTAAGATACCACTTGTTTTTTTCTTTTTATTATGAGCCTAAATTGATATTGTTTTAGGCAAGAAAAACGTCTGAAATTGTCGTTTTCCTCTTTGACTGGTATTAATACTGGTATTAAGGTTGGAAGTCCACTGCATCATCTCGGATCGGAGGGCGCGCCATGATCTTGACCATCACGCTCAACACGTCGATCGACAAGGCATACCGCCTTGCATCGCCCCTCGTGGATGGCACGGTAATGCGTGTCGAGGAGTGCATAGACAACGCCGGGGGGAAGGGCCTCAACGTTTCCCGCTCGGTCCTGACTTGCGGCGAGGAGGTTCTGGCGACGGGGTTTGCGGGAGGCAACAACGGTAGGCTGCTCTGCGAGCTGCTCGATCGCGACGGCGTGCCCCACGACTTCGTCGCCGTGGAGAGCGAGACCAGGTGCTGCATCAACGTGCTCGAACCCAGCGGACGTTCGACCGAGTTCCTCGAGCCTGGCCGAAAGGTCGGCGAGGAATCGCTGGCGGAGCTCGAGAAGCGGGTCTCGGCCCTCCTTTCCTCGGCGGATGTGGTAACCATCAGCGGGAGCATTCCCAAAGGCCTTTCCACTAACGCCTACACGCGCCTCATCTCGCTGGTAAAATCGCAGGGCAAGCCGTGCATCCTCGACACATCGGGCAACACGCTCGTGGCCTCGATCGACTCGCTCCCAACCGCCATCAAGCCGAACGCCGACGAGATCGCGCAGATCCTCGGCAGAGAGGTGGGCTCTATCGACGAGCTTGCGCACGCCGCCCGCGAGCTGCACGGTCGCGGCATCGAGAAGGTCATCGTCTCCCTTGGAGGAGACGGCGCTATCATGGCATGCGCCGAAGGGATATTCCGCGGCGTCGCGCCGAAGATCGAGGTCGTGAATCCGGTCGGCGCGGGAGACACCATGGTCGGGGCGCTCGCGGTTGGCATGAAACGGCGCCTCGAGGCGCCTGAGCAGCTGCGCTATGCCATGGCGTGCGCCTCGGCGAACTGCCTGTCCGCCTCGACCGGCCATTTCGAGATGGAAGTCGCCGAAAGGCTCCTCGAGCAGACCGTCGTCGAGCGGATAGCCTAGGAAGCGCACCTCTGACGTGAGCCCCAGCTGAAGATGGGCGTACATAGGTAAGAGCCGGTTTTCCGCCGGTCCCGTGAAAGGAGAGACTCCATGCTCGTCACCACCAAGGACATGCTGCTTCGCGCTCGGGAGGGCCGCTACGCCGTCGGCGCCTTCAACGTCGAGAGCCTCGAGTTCGTGATGGCTGTCGTCGCAGCTGCCGAGGCCAAGCGCTCCCCCGTCATCCTGCAGACCACCCCGGGCACCGTCAAGTATGCCTCCCTCGACTATTTCGCCGCCCTGTGCCGGGTCGCCGCCGAGAGCTCAAGCGTCCCCGTGGCGATCCATCTCGACCACGGCGACGGCTTCGACCGCTGCATCCAAGCCATGCACGCCGGCTATACCTCCGTCATGATCGACGGCTCGCATGTCCCCTTCGAGGACAACATCGCGCTCACGGCCAGCGTGACCAAGGTCGCAGGCCCCATCGGCATCCCCGTCGAGGCAGAGCTCGGCAAGGTCGGCGGCAAGGAGGACGACGGTCCCGCCGTGGAAGGCGAGAACCCCTATACCGACCCCGACGAGGCCGAGGAGTTCGTCGCGCGCACCAACTGCAGCTCCCTGGCCATCGGCGTGGGCACCGCGCATGGCGTCTATGCGGGCACGCCGCATATCGAGCAGAGCGTGCTCAAGGCCATCCGCAGCCGTCTCGAGATTCCCCTGGTCCTGCACGGAACCTCCGGGGTGCCCGACGATCAGGTCGCCGAGGCGATAGCCAACGGTATCTGCAAGGTCAACTACGCTACCGAGCTGCGCCAAGCATTCATGCGCGGCTTCATGGGCTTCATGGGCGGCAATCCCGACGTCTTCGACCCCAAGAAGCCCGCCGCATCCGGCATGGCCGCCATGCAGGCCATCGTCGAGAGCCACATGGACAACTTGGGCAGCACCGACAAGGCCTAAGTCGCTTGAACGGGGGTGAACGGGGGGACGGGGGCCGTGAACGGGG
>JAKPQM010000033.1 GCA_029546925.1 Actinomycetes bacterium | reverse complement strand
ACGAGCGCGATGAAGATGCCGCCCGGACGCAGCAGCGCGCGCACGGCGGGCAGGATCGTCACAACAGAGGTGAACGAGACATCGCACACGGCAAGATCGATCGTACCGAGGCGCTCGGACGCGGCCAGATCAACGATATTGGTGCGCTCCAAGAGCTCGACACGGCAATCGTTGCGAAGCCCCCAGTCGAACTGCGCGTAGCCCACGTCAACGGCAACGACATGCGCCGCACCGTGCGCGAGCAGACAATCGGTGAAGCCGCCCGTGGAACAGCCCACGTCAAGGCAGTCCTTGCCGCTCGGATCGATCGAGAAAACATCGAGGGCATGCTCGAGCTTGAGGCCGCCACGACTCACATAGCTCTTTGCGCCGCGCACATGGAGGAACAGGCCCGGATCGACCTGCTCGCCCGGTGACGAGAAGCGCATGGCGCGACCGGATACCTCGCCGGCAAGCACCGCGCGCAAGGCCTCGTCGCGCGTTGCGAAGAAGCCCTGCGCAACCAGCTCCTCATCCAAACGGTGTTTGCGCGCCACCTACTCGGCGCTTCCTTCCGGAGCCTCGGGTGCGGCGGAGACGGCTTCGGCATCGCGTGCGAGCTGGGCCTCCTCCTCGGGAGAGAAGTCCGTCGCATCGACCATGTCGACAGCCTTGGAGCCTAAGGCTATGGCCTCATCGAAGAGGTCGAGCGAGTGCTCGAGCGAGGTGTCCTTGTCGCGGACGGCATCGACGATGACATCCAAGCGATCGCTGATCTGGGAGAACGTCTGGAATTCGGAGACATCGACCTTCTTCGCCATGCTACGCCCCGCCTTCCTGCTCATGCGTCTCTTCGGCAAGCACATCGATGCCAGCCTCGATATCTGCGGCAACGCGGCCGAGAAGACCGTTGATGAAGCGGCTCGTATCATCGGATCCATATGCCTTGGCGAGCTCGACGGCCTCGTCGATGGCAACGGGGATCTCGACTCCATCCTCGCAGACCATCTCGTAGAGGGCGATGCGCATGAGATTGCGGTCGACGGCGGGCATACGCGAGATGCTCCATGCATGGCTGTGCCTGGCGATGATGCGATCGAGGCTGGGACGCAGGCCGTCGACCCCGCATGCAAGCTCAACGGCATACGCATCGAGCGGACCATCGGAGAGCGCATACGCGCCGTCGAGCACATCATCGACGGAGCGGCCGACCACCTCGGCTTGGAACAGGAGTTGGAGCGCCTGGCTACGGGCGCGGGTGCGTCCGAGAATCCTCACACCGCTCAAGCCTACTCCTTGGGGAAAACCAAGCTGTCGATGCAGACATCGACGCTGCCGACCTCGTAGCCGACCTGGCTGCGGATGGCTTCGGAAATGGCGCTGCGCACATCCTCGGCGAGCTTGGTGAACGGATAGCCGTAGAAGACCGCAAGGTGCACGACGATGTTGAGCTTATCGTCGACGACTGCAGCCTCGACGGGCTCGGATACGGGATTGGCGTTCTTGGTGAACACGGAGACGAGGCTCGATGCGATGTCCTTATCGCCCACCGTAGCGACGCCCACGACGCGCTCGGCGGCACGGGAGACGATCGTGCTCACCACATTGCGGGAAATACCGATTCCAGAGATGAAGAGCTCACCTGAAGCCATTATCAAAGACCTCCTGCCATTTCTCGCGCGCATGGGTGCAAAGCAGATTCCTTCTCATAGGTAAAGTATAGACGTTCGGCGGCCAAACGTGAACGGCGGGCCTGAACAGAGGGACGGGGGCATGTTCAAGCTAGACACGACCGACGAACTTGCCGTCGCGCGTATCGACCTTGATGATCTCGCCCACGTTGAGGTACATCGGGATCTGCACGAGAGCTCCCGTCTCGACCGTGGCGGGCTTGCTTCCGCCCTGGACGGTATCGCCCTTGAAGCCGGGATCGGTCTCGATGATCTCGACCTCGATGAACATGGGCGGTTGCACGGCATAGAGCACGCCGTTGGCATAGTTCAGCAGGCAGGCATCGTTCTCCTTGAGCCACTTGGCGTTGTCGCCGATCATATCGAGGCCGACCTCGATCTGCTCGTAGGTGTCGTTGTCCATGAAGTAGTACAGGTCGCCGTCGTTGTAGAGGTACTGCATCTCGCGCGTCTGCATGTTGACGCTCTCGAACTTGGCAGACTGCTGGAAGTTCTCCTCGTTCACGCGGCCCGTGCGGATATCGCGGTACTTGGTGCGCACGTAGGTGTTCCCCTTACCGGGCTTGACGTGCTGGGCCTCGAGGATGACGCAGTCCCTGCCCTTGATATTGACGCCGAGACCCGCCCTGAGATCGGTGATGCCGAGAGTTGCCATGGGAGTACCCTTCCTTCCAACCCGGATGAAACCCGGAGAATCCCTCTATCAGAAAAAAGTATAGCCAATAAGGCTACGCGCAATCGATGACGACCAGCTCGTGGGGAGAGCTTGCGAAGGGCGCATACCCCTCCTCGGTCATGACGCCCGTGTCCTCGAGGCGGATGCCGAACCTGCCCGGCAGGTAGATGCCCGGCTCGATGGTGATGACCGAGCCCACCGGCACGGGATCCGCGTAGGTGCGCCCGAAGACGGGCTTCTCGTGGATCTCGAGGCCGACGCCGTGTCCGAGACCGTGCGCGAAGTACTCGCCGTAGCCGGCCTCGGAGATGATCTTCACCGCGAGGTTGTGGATATCCCGGCCTATGCAGCCGGGCTTCGCGGCGGCCGCGCAGGTCTCGTGCGCGAGACGGACGATGTCGTAGACCTCGCGCTGCTCGTCATCGGGTTCGCCGAGCACGACCGTGCGGGTCATGTCGGCATGGTAGTCGCAGACGAGAGCACCGTAATCGAGGATGATGAGGTCGCCCTTCCTGACCGCGTAGTCGCTCGGCCGGGCGTGGGGGTTCGCGCCGTTGGGACCCGCCGCGACGATGGATTCGAAGGAAAGGCCGTCCGCGCCGTGGGTGAGCAGGTAGTTCTCGAGCTCCACGCGGATCTCCTTCTCGGTCAAGCCGGGTTCGATGAAGCCGCGCATATGCGCGAAGGCCTCGTCGGTGATGGCCTGCGCCTTGCGGAGCAGGGCGAGCTCCTCCTCGTCTTTGACGATGCGCAGGCGGGCGATATCGGCGTGCATGCGGGGCAGCAGGGGCATCACGCTCAGCTTGCTGCACTCAACGAGAAGATCGTCGTGGAAGGCCAGTTCGACGCTGTCCTCGAGTGCGACCACGCGCGCGCGGGAGGCCGCGACCTTGCCGGCAGCCCACTCCGCTGCGTCTACCGGCTCCTGATCGAGGACCCAAGGGCCATCTGCACCGAGACGCTCGATGAAGGTGTTGAAGTAGCGCGCATCGGTGTGGAGCCACAGGCCGTCCTCGGTTATGAAGGCGGTGTGCGCGCGCTCGGAATCGAAGACGCGCTCCGCTCCGGTGAGCCAACGCAGGCTCGCAGTGTCGCGCACGATCGCCGCATCGTGGGCGCGCTCGGCCATGAGTGCGCGGAAGCGCGCGATGCGGTCCGCGATTGCCGTTGCATCCGACATACCTATTCCCACTCCCTCTAACGAGAAACCGATACCTTAGCTACGTGCACCGACCCAAGCCCCGGCATGTTCCGCCAGAAGCTCATCTGAGAGCGTCGACAAGCGGATGCGGCCGAAAGACTTGGGTATGAACATCTGGAAGCGATTGGAGCGCAGGAAGCACTCGTTCTTGAGGGCTTGCGCCAACTCCTCGGACGTGAAGGGCGCATCCTCGATATAGCCCAGACCGAAGGCATCGAGCACCTCGTCGATGGCAGCGACATCGTCGACGGCGAGATCGCCCTGGCCTGCCGCGAGGCGCGCAGCGAAGCGCATGCCCTCGGCGAAGAGCGAGGACGGGGGGACATCGCTTGGGACGAGCGGACGGAGGGCCCTCAGGAAGGTGCGTCCAAAGCCCAGCGAATCGCGCACGACGACCGAGCTCGACGAGATCACGCGGCCGCGGCTGCGGAATGCGTCGCCGATCACCGTGGCGCGGATCTTGGCATCGCCTTCCGCATATGCATCGATATTGTCCCAGAGCTTGCCGAAGGCCTTCTCGGTATCCGCCACCGCGCTGCACACCATGAGCGCACGGCCGAAAAGCTCCTCCTCGCCCTCGAAGGCAGGCTCCATGAGCCCGAAATCGCAGTAGACGTAGCGGGTCGCCGCAGGAAACGTGAGCATCTCGGGATGGGCGCCCACGGTAAAGCCGAGCGGGGTGCAGCTGCCCTCGAGCGCCGCACGCAGATCGAGCGGGTACTCCATGAGCGATATCCCGTTGCACCAGCCCTTGGCCACGAATGACGCCAGGCTCAACGCGCCGGTATCGCCTACGACGACAAGGCCGTCTCCGGAGGTGGCGCCAAGCTCGCCAAGCGTTGCGAGAACGGGCTGGACGGCATCGAGCGAGAGCGCCGCTTCCCCTGATGGGAACATCGTCTGCTCGACGGAGAAGCCCGCATCGGTGAGCGAGCGGCGGATGCGCTCGATGTGGTCGGCGGGCGCGCCCTCGGTGCACGCGAGCACGGCGAGGCGCGGCTTGCCCAGCGTGGACTTGAGCTCCTTGCCGGCACGGTCTGCAAGGCCTACGCCCATGCGGGCATCCATCGAGCCCCCCGGCATGGTGACCCACTGGCGCACCAGCACGTTCTCGGCCGCCTCCGTCATAGCAGCCCCCTTTCCCAGAGCAGCTGGCCCGATGCGGCAGCCACTTCCTCGAAGCTTTTGTTGCGGATGTCGACCGTGAGATCGGCGGTGCCCTCGTAGAGCGGCCGGCGGCGATCGTAGAGACACCCGGCATGCCTGCGATCCCCCAAATCGGGCCTGCGCTCGGGGCATCGGATCTGGCGCAGCGAATCCTCGAGATCGCCATCGAGGAAGACCACGACACCCATCCTGTGCATGAGCTCGCAGTTCTCGGGCCGCTCGACGATGCCGCCCCCGCAGCTCACGAGCAAGGACTTGCGCTGTTCCAAGTTCTTGAGGGCGCGGGTCTCGGCGTCGCGGAATGCGTCCTCGCCGTCCTCCTCGAAGATCTGGGCCACGCGCTTGCCGAGGGAGCGCTCGACCATCTGGTCGGTATCGACGTAGGTACGATGGAAGAGCTCGCCGAGGTTGCGGGCTAACGTTGACTTGCCGGCCCCTAGAAAGCCGACGAAGAAGATATGGTCGCAGCCATCATGGACGACGACGTTGTGTCCCAGATTCTCCACGCACGTCTCCTCGAGATTTTGAACGAGATAGATTCTAGCATCTCGGAAGCATCGCTGTCAGGCTCTCACATAAGGAGACCATCTCGGCTGGCGCGTCCGGTCGATGACGCGGGAAGGTCTTCCGCCCCGCAGGAAGAGCCATGGCACCGGCTGCGCTGTGTCCACGCAGACCTGCCACCAGAGGGTTCCTGTCCACAGGATTTCGTGGATAGGGGCCCTCCGGTGGCAGCAATCGGCCTTCGGGGCATCCTTATCGCGTGGACAGGAGCCTTGGGGTGCCACGCCCGTCCCCCAGCCGGAGGAGAGGAAGGGGCGCTAAACCCCTCCCCTACTCCCCTTCGAAGCGCGTACCGCGCAATACCAGCGACTCGAACAGGCGGAAAACATAGGTGTACCAGAGATCGCGCCTCGATTGGGGCCGCACGAGTATGGTGCGCACCCCGCCCAGGTTGCCCGCGCAGATATCGGTGAAGATCTGATCGCCGATGAGGACCGCCTCATCGGCCGCCACGCCCATCTTCTCGAGGGCGCGCTTGACCGAGAAGGGAAACGGCTTCATGGCACTGTCGATGTAGTCCGCATCGAACTCGGCCGCATTGGCCGCGACGAGCCGGGCGTGGATGTTGTTCGAGACGAAGCAGAGCGAGAATCCCAGCTCGTGGGCACGGGCGATCCACGCGACCACCTCACGCGGCGCACGCTTGGTATCGCGCGGCACGATGGTGTTATCGCGATCCAGAAGCAGGCAGCGGATGCCGTGCGCTGCCAGCTCGTCGAGGTCGATCGACTCTACGCGGGAGACGTAGCGCCATGCGCGGAAGAGCGGCATATCAGTTCCCCGGCGCGTTGGCGATAGCCTGCTCATGTTCCTCGATCGTCTCGGAGAACACGTGGTAGCTTCCGTCCATGTAGAAGAACATGTAGGACGTCCGCTCGGGATCGAGCGCCGCATTGATCGAGGCGATGCCGGGCGAGCAGATCGGCGTGGGCGTGAGACCGCCGTTCAGATAGGAGTTGTAGGGGTTATCCTCCGCAAGATCGGATTGGTAGACCTCGCGGCCCACGACATACTCGGTCGTGGCATCTGACTGCAGCGGGATACCGAGCTCGAGTCGGTTGTAGAGGACGGATGCCACCGTGGCGCGGTCCTCATCGGTGTTGGTCTCGCGCTCGATGATGGAGGCCATCGTGATGATGTCGTAGTTGGAGAACTCGATGCCGTAGCGATCCTGGAGCGTGGAGCGCGCGCTGTCGAAATCGATCCCGGAGACCTCGATGGCATATTGGTCGAGCATGGTGCGGATGATGAGGTCGGCTGTGATGTCAAGCCCCGTGAAATCATAGGTCTTGGGGAACAGGAAGCCCTCGAGCGAATCGTTGGCCGCCTCGGCGAGGAAGGGATACTCGGCAGCGTAGTTCGAGGCCGTCGCCTGCGCCAGGAAGGTATCGCGCGGAATGCCGAAGCGGCTCTCGACGAGATCGGCTATCTTGGCAACGGTGAGGCCTTCGGGAACGGTGAGGCTGCCCACCGAGGAGTTGGGGCCTTCGACGAGCTGGCGCACGACCTCGGCGGGATCGGAACCCGTGGTGAAGCGGTATGCGCCGCTCTTGAGGAGCTGTTCGGCATCCTGACGTTTGATGGCCTGCAAAAAGGCCGTGCGGTCATCGATGATGCCCTCTTGGTAGAGAAGCTCGGCGATCTCGCCGGCACCCGATCCGTCGGGGATCAGGATCTCGGTTTCGACGCCCTTCTCCACGGAAGGACGGTCATCGCCGCCTGAACCGGAAAGGCGGGGCAGGACCCCGTAGTACAGCGCGGCGGCAAGGCCGCCGATCACCGCGACGCCGAGGATGGCTGACAAGATCTTGCGGGCAAGCGAGCGCTTCTTGCGCCGGGTCTTGCCTGCGCGCTCCTGAGCACGGGAGGTCGCACGCGCCGTGCGTGAGGAAACGCGTCCGCCGAGGACCGAATTCGCGGTGTCGGGTGCGCCCTTGAGGGTCTCGAGGCCTTCGATGGCGACGGGCCGAGCCTCACCGGGGGTAGCCACGGCCAGATTGTCCTGGCTGTGCCGACCGGTGGCGCGCTCGCTGTCGGGGGTGCTGTGTTCTGCCATGGTCTTTCAAGCCCTATCGATCTGCCCGGCGTCCAGCCAGGACTGGAGAAAGAGCGAGGCGGCGATCATATCGATCTTGCCGCGCATATCCTTCTCGCTCAAACCCTGCTCATGTAGGATACGCTTTGCCTCTGCCGACGAGAGGCGCTCATCGGAAAACTCCAAGGGAAGAGCGCATCTTGCCGCGATCTCCTGTGCACGTGCGCTGATAGCCTCGGCCTGGGGCCCCGGTTCGCCATCCAAGGTGAGCGGGAGCCCGCAGACGAGGACATCGGGTTCCCAATCTGCAAGCAGGCGCCTCCATGCGGGCGCGTTGCCATAGACCTCGTCAGCGTCGAGCACGCAAACGGGCGTGGCCAGACGTCCGCTCGGATCGCTCACGGCGACGCCGATGCGGGCGTCGCCTATATCGAGGGCGAGCGCTCTCATGATCCCAACATCTCACGGGCAGCAGAGAGCGCTGCATCGATGCCGGAGACATCGGAGCCTCCCGCCTGCGCCATGTTGGCTTTGCCGCCGCCGCGACCGCCCACGAGCACGGCGATCTCCTTGATGATGCTGCCCGCCGAGAAGCCCGCGCTGACGGCGTCATCGGTGGCACCGGCCAAGAGGGCCACCTTGCCATCCTCGGTTGCCGAGGCGAGGACGCAGGCGCAGGAGCCGCCCAACTGCTCGCGGATGCTATCCCAAGCGCTGCGGATCTCCTTGCCCCCGATGCCGTCGAGACGGGCGATGACGAGTTTGTACGCTCCCGTATCGATGGCGTTGGCAAGAGCGGAGGCGAGCTTGGCGGATTGGCCGCCGGTGAGGGCGGCGGCGAGTTTCTTCTCGGCCTCGGCGCATTCGGCGAGAAGCGACGCGACGCGCGCGGGCACATCGGCGGGGCGGCACTTGAGCAGAGCCGCGACACCGTCGATCTCGGCGAGGCGGCTATCGAGGTAGTTGATGGCCCCCACCGAGGTCACAGCCTCGATGCGGCGGGCATTGCTGCCCACGGAGCCCTCGGAGACGATCTTGAACAGGCCGATCTCGGCGGTATTGCTCGCGTGCGTGCCGCCGCAGAGCTCGCGCGAGAAGGGCTTGTCCTCGGCACCGCAGGAAACGACGCGCACCATATCGCCGTACTTCTCGCCGAAAAGGGCGACGGCGCCGGAGGCCTTGGCCTCATCGATGCCCATGACCTGGGTGATGACGGGCTTGGCGGCGAAGATCTCGGCATTGACCATGCCCTCGACGCGATCGATCTCGTCTGCGGTCATCGCCTCGAAGTGCGTGAAGTCGAAGCGCAGGCGGTCGGGCGCCACGAGGGATCCCGCTTGGCTGACATGGGCTCCGAGCACCGCCTTGAGGGCCGCATCCAGCAGGTGGGTCGCCGTGTGATTGCGGCGGATGAGCTCGCGGCGGCCATGGTCGATGCTTGCGGAGACGGTGGCGCCGCGCACGAGCACGCCCTCCTCCACCGTGCCGATATGGGCATAGAGGTCGCCCTCGTGATGGCGGGTATCGGTCACGCGCACGCGGAGGCCCTCCGCCTCGATGAACCCCGTATCGCCTGATTGGCCGCCCATCTCGGCGTAGAAGGGCGTGGCGGAGAGAACCACCTCGACCGAGGCGCCTTCCTCGGCGCGCTCGATCTCGGCGCCCTCGGAAACGAGCGCGAGCACCTCGGCGCAGGCCGTCTCCTTCTCGTAACCTGCGAACTCGGTTGCGGGAAGCCTATCTGAAAGGGATACCCACACGTCGTTGAAGGTGCCCCAAGCATCCTGCTCGGCATGGGCGCGGGCACGCTCGCGCTGCTCGGCCATGCAGAGATCGAAGCCCGCCATGTCGACCGCGTGGCCCGCAGACTCGCATATCTCGCGCGTGAGATCGATGGGGAAACCGTAGGTATCGTGCAGCTGGAAAGCCACGTCGCCGGGAAGATCGGCCGCCTCGGGAAGGGAGGAGAGCGCCGCATCGAGCTTCGCCTCGCCCGCGTCGAGCGTGGCGTTGAAGCGCTCCTCCTCGGCACGGAGCAAGGAGAGGATGAGGGCCCTGTTCTCGGTGAGCTGGGGGTACACGTCGGCCATGAGGCGCATGACCTCCTCGGAGTACGTGGAGAGGAACGCGCCCTGGATGCCCAGCAGGCGGCCGTGGTAGACGGCGCGGCGCAAAAGGCGGCGCAGCACGTAGCCGCGGCCCTCGTTGGAAGGTAGGATACCGTCGCCGATCATGAAGGTGACCGAGCGGCTGTGATCGGCGACGATGCGCAGGGAGCGATCGGCAGTTGCGTCCGCGCCATAGTCCCTGCCCGAAAGGGTCCTTCCCACATCGATCAGCGAGGACAGGATGTCGCCGTCGTAGTTGGTGCCCTTGTGCTGCATGATGGCCGCGATACGCTCGAGGCCCATGCCCGTGTCGATGTTGCGGTGGGGCAGCTCGGGCATCGAGCCGTCCTCCTGGCGATCGAACTGCGTGAAGACGAGGTTCCAGAACTCGAGGTAGCGATCGCCATCATCGCCGGGAGCCGCGCCCTCGAACTCCGGGCCCTGATCGAAGTAGATCTCGGAGCAGGGACCGCAGGGGCCGGTGGGGCCGGCAGCCCAGAAGTTATCGTCGGCACCGAGGCGCGAGATGTGATCGTAGGGCACACCCTGCTCATGCCAGAGTTCGATCGCCTCGTCGTCATCCTCGAAGACGGTCATATAGAGGCGGTCTGCGGGAAGGCCCAGATGCTCTTCTTCGGTGATGAACTCCCATGCCCAGGCGATGGCATCCGCCTTGGAGTAGCCGCCGAACGAGAAGTTGCCGAGCATCTCGAAGAACGAGAGGTGGCTGGAATCTCCGATATTGTCGATATCGTTGGTGCGCAGGCACTTCTGGCAGGAGCACGCGCCGATCTCGGGCATGGTCTTGATGCCCTGATAGTATTCCTTGAACTGGTTCATACCCGCGTTGGTGAGCAGCAGCGACGGATCGTCCGGGATAAGCGAGGATGACGGGTAGAGCTTGCAGCCCTTGGACTCGAAAAACGTCAGGAAGCCATCGCGGATCTGAGCCGTGGTCATCGTCTTGTAGTCGGACATGCTGTTCTTGCTCCTCAACTATCTGTCCCCGCACATGCGGGTATGCCGTATGCATAACTGATGAATTATACCGCACCGTGTGTGGTTATGGCAGCTTAGACGTCAATTCCACGACCCGTGCCAAATTGGGCCGCAGTGCGCTCCCTCACGGGAGGGGCGGATCATCTCGGACGCTGTCGCGTGGAGCTGCTTTTTGGAATGCGCGGGACCGGGAACTAGACGGCAAGGCCCTGGGGGTCGATCTTGTCCTGCAGGCGGCGGAGCGTCTTGCGCAGGAGCCTCGATACTTGGACCTGCGAGATGCCGAGCTGCTGGGCGATCTCGACCTGGGTGAGGCCCTCGATGAAGCGCATGCGCACGATCTGCTGTTCGCGCGGCGAGAACTCCGCGATGGTCTCCTCGAGCACCAGGCGATCGTCGGTGCCCGTAAGATCCTTGTCCTCGTCTCCCATATGATCCATGAGGGTGGGGGCGTCCTCATCGTCGATGCTGGCACCCGTATCGAAGGAGACTGCGCTGTAGGCGCTGGAGGATTCCATGGCCTCGAGCACCTCGTCGACGGAAACGCCCAGATGATCGGCGATCTCGGAAACCGAGGGCATGTGCCCCAGCTCGACAGCCAGATCGTCGGTCGCGCGGTTGACCTTCTGGGACAGCTCCTGCAGGCGGCGCGGAACGCGCACCGACCAGCCCTTATCGCGGAAGTGACGGCGCAGCTCGCCCATGATGGTGGGCGTGGCGTAGGTCGAGAACTCGAGGCCGCGTTCGGGCTCGAAGCGATCGATGGCCTTGATCAGGCCGAGATAGGCGACTTGTTCGAGGTCCTCATCGGATTCGCCGCGATTCTTGAACTTGCGCGCGAGGTAGCGGGCCAAGCCGTCGTAGGCCATGATGAGCTCTTCGCGCGCATCGGCATCGCCCGCGCGGGCTGCCCGGAAGAGCCGGCGCGTGCGCAGGCGATTCCACTTGGCCGGGCGTGGATTCGCGGCAACGGTTGCGCCGCCGGGCTCCTCATCGAGATCGTCGGGGCCGTCCGTCTCGTCAAGATCGAGGAGATCCCGCTCGTCGGCATCGTCCTCATCGGCGAATTCGATGTACTCGTCGTCGGGATAGCTCGACATGCTAGCCGATCCGTTTCATAAGATGGAGCTTGGCGGCGGCCTGATCGATGGCGAACTCGTCGCACACTGCAGCGAGCAGCAGGCGCGCAAGTTTGAGCTCGTCGGTATCGCCAAGCGCCGCCCCCAGCGAGAAGTCCATGGAGATGCCTTGGTCGGAGAGGGTGAAGTCGATGGCGCATGCCTCGGGCTCGGTGGCGCAGGAGAGCACGAAACCCTCCCCTGCGGCCATGCGGACCTCCTCGACATCATCGACGCTCATATCGAGGCATACGGCCAGGTTGGCCGCCATCATGCGCACGGAACGCGCGAATGCGGCTTCTGCGGGAACGGAGAGCTCAACGTGGGCTGTCTTCATGGGAACCGGACCTTACTCTGCCTTGTCTTCGGCTGCCTCGACGCCCTCCTCGGGCGCAGCGGTGGGTGCGGGCGTGTCCTCGGCGTAGGTGACATAATCCTTCTTCCTCGCCTTGGGCGCAGGAGCAGCCTCGGCGGGCTTCTCCTCGGCAGGTGCAGCCTTGAGCTGGGCGTCTGACTCTGCCTTCTTGCCCTTGCGGCGCCTACCGGTAAGACGGCCGACCGCACCGGACACGGAGCTGACGGCATCTGTGGCAGCACGGCTGACACCGGAGGTGACGGTGGCGACGGCGCCCGTGGTACCCGAGACGTCGCCGAGGATGTCGTTCACGGAATCGACGGCGGTCCCGACCTTGCCGAGAAGCTCGGGAACCTGCTTGATGGTGGGATCGAGCTCGTCCATGATCCCATCGACCTTGCCGATGATGGGTTGGACCTGGCCGACGGTCTCATTGGCGGTAATCGAGATCTCGTCGACGACCTTGCGCGTCTTGCGGATCGTGAGCGCAAGCTCCACAACGGCCCACACGCCGGCGATGACGAGTACCAGAAGGGCGATCTGCATGTAATTCATAGCTCCTCCTCGATCGGGCTGATCCTTCAGGAATTCACGGTTCCTATTCTACCCGTCCGAATGGGCTTCGGCACCGTCGTCTTGCTCCAAGCGGTCGCGTGCGACCGCCTCGACGCGCCACGCCTCCCAACCGCGCGGGCCGGGCGCATAGAAGGCGCCCTTCTCCAGACCATCGGGGAGGTAGCGCTGGGCCACCCAACCTGCAGGATAGTTGTGCGGGTAGAGGTAGGGACCGTATTCGTCCGCGCCGGGTCGATGGCGATCGCGCAGATGCGCGGGCACCTCGCGACGCGGCCCCGTGCGCACCTCGGCGAGCGCGGCATCGATACCCGCCTCGGCGGCGTTGCTCTTGGGTGCGAGGCACATGTAGAGGGCAGCTTGGGCGAGATTGATGCGGCACTCGGGGTAGCCGATGACCTCGGTCGCCTTGAAGGCGGCCTCGGCGACGAGCAGCGCTTGCGGGTCGGCGTTGCCGATGTCCTCGGAAGCGAGGATCATGATGCGGCGGGCGATGAACTTGGGGTCCTCGCCGGCGTCGACCATGCGGGCGAGCCAGTAGAGCGCGGCGTCCGGATCGCTCCCGCGCATGGACTTGATGAATGCGGAGATGATGTCGTAGTGCATGTCCCCGCGCTTGTCGTAGGGAAGGCCGTGGCGCGGAGTGGCATCCATGACGTGCGCATGCGTGATATGAAGCGGGGCATCCGCCCCGGCGGCCTCGGCGGGCGTGGCCATCTGGCTTGCCAGCTCGAGCGTGGTGAGGGCAGCGCGCCCATCCCCGCCGGCGAGCGTGACGATCTCGTCGGCCGCCTCGTCCTCGAGCACGTAGCGGCCGGCCAAGCCATCCTGATCTAAGAGCGCGCGGGCAAGCAGCGTGCGGATGGCATCGTCGGAGAGCGTGGTGAGCTCGATGATGCGCGAGCGCGAGATGAGCGCGGAATTGACCTCGAAGAAGGGGTTCTCGGTGGTGGCTCCCACCAGCACCACCACGCGATCCTCCACGGCATGGAGCAGGGCATCCTGCTGGGTGCGGTTGAAGCGGTGGATCTCGTCGATGAAGAGGATGGTGCGCTGGCCCGATGAGAGGAGCCTGCCCTCGGCAGCCTCGATCGCCTGGCGCAGATCCTTGACGGTGCCGGTGACGGCAGAGACCTCGATGAACGCGGCGTGGGTGGTGTTGGCGATGATGCGCGCGAGCGTGGTCTTGCCCGTGCCCGCAGGCCCGTAGAGGATGATCGACGAGAGCGCATCCTGCTCGATGGCGCGCCGCAACCATGAGCCCTCCCCCACCGCCGCCTCTTGGCCGACGAAACCCTCGAGGGTCTGGGGGCGCATCCTCACGGCGAGCGGGGCGTTGAGGTTGCGTTTGTAGCGCTCGATGTTGGTGAACAGCGTATCCATGTAACAGATTGTAGACCAGATTCGGCAAACGGACCGGGTGCTCGCGGGCCTCACGTGCTACTATCGACACGTTTGAAAGGAAGAACATGGACCGTGCTCCCATCATCGGCATCAGCATGCGCGTGGGCGACAACCCCCACCACGCGAGCGTCGATATCCGCTATCTGCGCAGCATCGAGGAGGCGGGCGGCATCCCCATCGCCCTGCCCTACGGCTTCGAGGCCGCCAAGCATGTCGATTCCGTTCTGGATCTTGTCGATGGCCTGCTGCTCACCGGCGGCGGCGATCCCTGCCCCGAATGCTTCGGCTGCGAGCCCTACGACAAGGGCTGCACGGCCAAGCTCTCGTTCCTCTCGATCGAGCGCGATGCGTTCGAATACGCAGCGGCGCAGGCAGCATGGGACAGGGATCTCCCCACGCTGGGCATCTGCCGCGGGCTGCAGGTCATGAACGTCACCTTCGGCGGCACGCTCGTGCGCGACATCTCCGAGCTCGGGGGCAAGCACGTACAGCACGTGGTCCTCGACCGCCAGGACGAAGCCGTCCACACGGTCTCGATCAAGGATGGCTCCAAGCTCGCCGCGATTCTCGGGACAACCGAATTGGGCGTCAACTCCCTGCACCATCTGGCCATTTGCGAGAGTGCCGCAGGCGGCGAGATCGTGGCACGGGCATCCGACGGCACGCCCGAGGGTCTCGAGTTCCCCGAAAAGGACTTCTTCCTAGGCGTGCAGTGGCATCCCGAGATCATCGCCAATACGCCGCAGTTCTTCAAGGCGTTCGTCGACGCCTGTAGGAAGTAGCCTCAACAAGCGAATCCCGGCAGAGAAGCAGCCCGTTTCATGGAACGCGCTGCTTTCCCGGTTTGCCACATTTTCCCCTGAGACAGCTACCCATCGGGCTTCTGATCTGGGCAGATGAGAACCCCACCACATTCTGATCGAGAAAATGTGGTGGGATCGGAGCAGTCTAAGGCGTCGACATGACTCCCCAGATGGCCATCTTCCGGATATGAAGATTGCATGGTTTAAACACATGTCGAAAAGCTCCCTTATTCCGAGAAAGAAGGCCTCCGACCTGTTGCTCTCCTTCCCATCCGACAAACATCTGAACGCCAGATAAAAGCTACCCGCAAAGCCCATCTGATACACAGGAGCTGCCGGAGGATTGGAGGTTCCATGAGCATCTGCCTATGCGGCGAGTCGGCAGAGAAAGCACTCGACCTTATCGCTCTCAAGAAGATGGGGCAGCTCGGGAGGGCGGGCCAGACGGCATTCGAGACATGCCGCGCCGGAAAACGCGAGCTCAGGCCGGCCCTCGAGCTGCTTCCTCCTCTTGAAAGACCCGTCCATCTGCTCGTTTCGCGACAGGAGCTGCGGGTGACGGATGCCCTCTCGAAATCGCATGTTTGCACGAGCATCTTGCCCGCAGACTCCCTCATATCCCTCGCGCCGGAAATCTACGTTGCATCACCTGAACTCAACGCCCTTCTCGAGATGCGGGGCCGTTCCCGTATGGAACGGGCCCTCGTGATAATGGGTTACTGCGGGATCTTCGCCATCGACGAGGGGTCGGAAGACGGATTCGTCAGGCGTCCACAGCTCACAACCGTATCAAGGCTGAGGGAGTTCGCCGAGCAGATGGGCTTCGGATCCCATACGCTCGGATTGCTCGAAGCCGCCCGACTTGCGCTGGAACGTGCACGCTCCCCTCTCGAGGCACGGCTCGCGCTCGCCCTCACGGCCCCTGCGGCGCTGGGCGGACTCGGAATCGTCAAACCAGAGCTCAACGCAACTATCAAGCTCGGGAAGGAGGGGCGCGCCCTTGTCGGGAGCGCTCATGTGGATGGCGATATCGTGTGGCGCGACCAGCGCATCGTGATCGAGGCGAACGGTCGCTTTCGGCACGAGGGGCGTTTCGGCGAGGATCTCACGCGCGCGTCCGCCCTGGAGTCGGAACGATATTCCGTCAGGTTCGTCACATCCCAGCAGTTGAGAAGCGCGCGGCAGATGCTCATTCTCGGAAGATGGCTCGCGCGGCATCTGGGACTCGATGCCGACTTTCCCGAGAGGGAAAGGCTCCAAGGGCTTCTCAATGAGCTATTGGCATTCGAATACCACCGGTATAGTCTCTAGCGCCAAGCGGAGTCGATTCCCAGTTTGCCACACATTCCCCTGAGACAGCTACCCATCAAGCTTCTGATCTGGGCACATAAGAACCCCACCACATTCTGATCGAGAAAATGTGGTGGGGCTGATTGTCGAGCAGCCCCTAAACAGGGCAATGCTCCGGAAAAAGAGCCTACGCCATGATCTTGCGGAAGAGCTCCTTCACGGTCTCATGGTCGGCCTCGCGCGGATTGCCCGGATAGCAGGCATCAGCAAGCGTATCGGCAGCAAGCGCATCGAGATCCTCCTCCACCAGGCCGTCGCAGGTCTTGGGGATGTTGACATCCTCGGAGAGCTGGCGCACGGCGGCGATGGCGGCATCGGCAGCCTCGTCCTCGGTCATGCCAGCGGTATCGACGCCCATGGCCACGGCGACCTCGGCCAAGCGCTTGGTCACGACTGGCTTGTTGTACTCCATAGCGATGGGAAGCAGCATCGCGCAGGCAACGCCGTGCGGGGTGTCATAGTGCGCGGAGAGCGTGTGCGCCATGGCGTGGTCGATGCCGAGACCCACGTTGGAGAAGCCCATGCCGGCAACATACTGGCCGAGCGCCATGCCCTCGCGGCCGCTGCCGGGCTCGCCGCTCTTCGCCTCGGCGTAAGCAGCGCGCAGGCTGCCCGAGATGAGCTGGATGGCCTTGAAATGGAACATGTCGGAAAGCTCCCAAGCCCCGCGGGTGGTGTAGCCCTCGATGGCGTGGGTGAGGGCATCCATACCGGTAGCGGCGGTGAGACCGGCGGGCATGGAGGCCATCATGTCGGGATCGATGATGGCGACATCGGGGATGTCGTTCACGTCGACGCACACGAACTTGCGGACCTTCTCGGGATCGGTGATGACGTAGTTGATCGTGACCTCGGCTGCGGTGCCGGCTGTGGTGGGAACGGCGATGGTGAAGGTGGCGTGGTTTTGCGTGGGAGCGACGCCCTCGAGCGAGACGACATCGGCGAATTCGGGGTTCTCGGCGATGATGCCGATGGCCTTCGCGGTGTCCATGGAAGAGCCGCCGCCGATGGTGACGATGACGTCGGCTCCAGCGGCCTTGAAGGCCTCGACGCCATCTTGGACGTTTTTGATCGTGGGATTGGGCTTGATCTCGGAATAGAGGCTCCACGGGATGCCGGCCGCATCGAGCAGATCGGTCACCTTGGCGGTGACGCCGAATTTCACGAGATCGGCATCGGTGCAGATGAAGGCCTTCTTAAAGCCTCGGCGAGCGATCTCGCCGGCAATCTCGTTGATGGCGCCCTTGCCGTGGTAGCTGATGTTGTTGAGGACGAAGCGATTGGCCATGGAAAACCTCCCCTATCTAGGAACCGTTACCCCGATTATAGGGCTTGCAGGGGAAAAGACGCCCGGAGGAAGATGTTCCGTCCATACAGCACGATCACCGCACTTGGAGAATTGCGGTGATCGCGAATACCGCAGTTTTTGGAAGCAAGAACTACTGCGGTGATCGTGAATGCGCAGGTAGAAGGCACGCCGATTACCGCCGATAAGAGCAGGAACTGCGGTGATCGCGAATACCGCAGTTCTCAGGGCGAGAACTACTGCGGTGATCGTGAGTGTACAGGCTATCTCGCGCGTTCCTACAGCATGCGGAGCGCGTCGACGAGGGCGGTCTTGCCCGCAGTCTTCCCGTCGACCTGCTTGATGACGCGGGCGGGGCATCCGGCGACCACGCTGTGCGCGGGCACGTCTTCCACCACGACGGCACCGGCCGCCACGACGGCCCCCTCGCCCACGTGGCAGCCCTCGATGACCACGGCGTTCGCGCCCACGAGCACATTGTCCTCGATGATGACGGGAGTGGCGCTCGCCGGCTCGATCACACCCGCGAGAACGGCCCCCGCGCCGATATGGCAGCGTGCGCCAACCGTGGCACGGCCGCCGAGCACGGCCCCCATATCGATCATCGTGCCCGCGCCCACGCGGGCTCCGATATTTATGATCGCGCCCATCATGATGACGGCGGCATCTCCGATCTCGACCTGCTCGCGGATGATGGCACCGGGCTCGATGCGTGCGTTCACGTCCTTGAGATCGAGGAGCGGAACCCCGGAGTTGCGACGATCGTTCTCGATCACGCAATCCACGATATCGTCGGCTGCAGCTGTGAGCGCAGGCGCGACATCGGACCAGTTGCCCATCACGATGAGGTCGCCCGCCCCGAAGACGTGCGCACCGGGTCCGAAGTCGGGTGCCTCGGCACCCTCGGCCAGCTTGAGGTAGACCTTCACGGGCGTGGTCTTGGGCGCGGTGGCGATATAGGCGATCAGCTCTTCGGCATCCATGTATATCCTCTCTCCTGCACAGCGGGGGCACTGCACACGGAGGACGGTCCTCCCTGTGCATCCAAAATGCACAGGGAGGACCGTCCTCCGTGTGCAGTGCCCCCGCTGTGCAGGCCCCCAGTGCGCATCAAAACATCAGGTCATCGAAGGTGTAGAAGCCGGGTTCGCGCCCAAGCAGGCGCTTGGCGGCCGCAACGGCGCCGGCAACGAAGATCTGCCTGCTCGTGGCGCGATGTGCAAGCGTGACCTCCTCGTCCGCACCGAAGAAGTGCACCTCGTGGACACCTGCGACGGTACCGCCGCGCAGGGCGTGCATACCGATCTCGCGCGGCGGGCGGACACCCACCATACCGGCGCGGCCATTGGCCACCGCGCACGCACCCTCCGGATCGACGGCCTCGAGCAGGAGCTTGGCGGTGCCGGAGGGGGCATCGGCCTTCTGATTGTGGTGCATCTCGACGATCTCGATATCGAAATCGCCGAGCGTGGCAGCAGCTTCGGCGGCGAGGTGCTTTAAAACCGCCACGCCGAGCGAATAGTTGGACGCGTGCACCACGGGAGCGAGCGCGCCGAGCCGGGCGATAGCCGCCCTATCGTCTTCCGAGAAGCCCGTCGTGCCCGAGACGAGCGCGGCGCGGGTGCGCATCACATACGCGAGCACGGCGGGAAGCGCGGTGGCATGGGAGAAGTCGAAGGCTATCTCTGCCGCAGGGGCGATCTCGTGCAGTTCGCCGGCATTATCGATATCGTAGATGCCCAAGACCTCGAAATCCCCGTCTGCGAGCAGGGCGGCCTTGATGAGCGTGCCCATACGGCCCCCGCCGATGATGATCGCGCTATGCAAGGAGACCGACCCCCCTCATGGCATCTTCGAGACGCTCGGCATTCTTCTCTGCCATGGGCCAGAGCGGCTGGCGGTAGTACTCCTGGATGAGGCCCATGCGTGCCATCGCCGCCTTCACGGGAATGGGATTGACCTCGTAGAACAGCGCGTGGATGAGCTCGAGGTTGTCAAGCTGGACCCTGCGTGCAGCCTCAACGTCGCCCGTAAGATAGTCCCTGCACATGTTATGCACCGCAGCGGGCATGCAGTTGGCCCAGACCGAGATGACGCCGCAGCCGCCGATCGACATGATGGGGACGATCATATCGTCATTGCCGCTCATCATGTGGAAGTCATCGGAAAGATAGCAGGCCACGTCGGTGGCGTAGGAGATATTGCCCGACGCCTCCTTGATGCCCCAGACGTTGGGATGGGTTGCGAGACGTGCCACGTTGGCCACGCTGATGGAGCAGCCCGTGCGACCGGGGATGTTGTAGAGGATGCTCGGGATGCCGGTGCGATCGAGGACGTACTTGAAGTGCTGGTAGATGCCCTCCTCGTTGCTCTTGTTGTAGTAGGGCGTGATGAGCAGCAGGCCGTCCACGCCGATCTTCTCGAGACCGGCAGCCTTGCGCATCGACTCGGCTGTGGAGTTGGAGCCAGCGCCGCCGATAACGGGCACACGGCCCGCCACGCGCTCGACGACCAAGCGGGCGACTTCGTAATCTTCCTCATCGGTCATCGTAGATGACTCGCCCGTGGTGCCGAGCACCAAGATACCGTCGGTCCCGTTGGCGAGATGGAAGTCCACGAGACCCTCGAGGGCTTCGAAGTCGACGGATCCATCCTCGGTAAACGGTGTGACGAGCGCAACCACAGAACCTTGCAGATCGGTCATTCCCATTGTCAGTTCCCCCTTGTCAGCGCGTTGGTGAATTCGTCATCGATATCGAGCGTCGCGAAATAGTCGCTCGGCTTCTCGGCGCGGCGTATGAGCCGCACGGAGCCGTCCTCTCTCAAAAGCAGCTCTGCGGAGCGCAGCCTGCCGTTGTAGTTGTATCCCATGGCGTGGCCGTGGGCGCCCGTATCGTGGATGAAGAGCAGGTCGCCGATCTCGGTCTCGGGGAGGACCCGATCGCGGGCGAACTGATCGTTGTTCTCGCACAGCCCTCCCACCACGTTGTAGGTGCAGGTAAGCGGTGCATCCTCCTTACCCATCACGGTGATGTGGTGGTAGGCATCGTAGAGGGCGGGGCGCATGAGGTCGGCCGCGCAGGCATCCACCCCGAGGAAGGCCCGATAGGTCTCCTTCTTGTGGATGACGCGGGTCACGAGCGCCCCCGCAGGGCCGCACATCCAGCGGCCGAGCTCGGCGAAGATGGCGATATCGCCCATGCCTGCGGGGACGAGGATGTCCTCGTATGCAACGCGCACCCCGGCTCCGATGGCGGCGATATCGGCCTCGGCGTCCGTCTCGCGGTAGGCGACGCCCACGCCACCCGAGAGGTCGACGAAGGAGATGGCGATGCCCAGCTCGTCGCGCACGCGCACGGCAAGGCCGAAGAGCAGGCGCGCCAGCGCGGGATAGTACTCGTTGCCCTGGGCATTGGAGAGCAGAAACGAATGGAGGCCGAACTCGGTCACACCGGCATCGCGGAGCCTGCGGTAGCTATCGAAGAGCTGCTCCTCGGTCATGCCGAACTTGGACTCGGCGGGACGGCCTGCGGGATTATCGGGCACCTCGAAGCTGCCGCCCGGGTTGAGGCGCAGGCAGACGGTCTCGGGCAGCGCACCTCCGAGGGCACGGGAAAGGCAATCCACCATATCGGCGGAATCGAGGTTGATGATGGCGCCCATGCGTGCGGCGAGGCGGAAATCCTCGTCCGGGGTATCGTTGGATGAGAGCATGATGTCGCGCCCGCCCACACCGCACGCAGAGGCGAGCATGAGCTCGACGCCCGTGGCGCAGTCGCAGCCGCAACCCTCTTCGGCAAGCAGGCGCACGATGGAGGGGTTGGGCGTGGCCTTGACGGCGAAATACTCCTTGAAGCCGGGATTCCACGAGAAGGCCGCGTTGAGCGCGCGGGCGCGGGCGCGGATCTCGCGCTCGTCATAGAGGTGGAAGGGCGTGGGATAGCGCCGGCAGATCTCCTCGAGCGCATCGCGTCCGATGAACGCGCGTTTGGCCATGCCATCCCCCTCTCTAACAAAAAACCGATAAGCTGCGCAGCTTATCGGCCTCATGGTCCCCGAGAGAACCCGTATCCTCTAAGATAGCGCACCTGCGTCTGCAGACAGTCCCGTGGGTCTTTCCCGCGAGCCCACCCCCCTGCCGCGCCCGGCAGGAAGATTCGGCGAACCTTGCCTCGGCTTGGGATCTGCGCCTGCCGGCTCCCCCGAGCGTCTTCATGCTCGCTCCTCTATCTACCAAGCATCGTAGAGCCCGGCCCAGGCTAGATGCAATGGGCTGTAGCCATCTCGTAACAGAAAGGATCGCCTTGCGGCATAATGGGTGGACGATGAGGCTGCGTCCGGGGAGCGCCATGGGTTACGGATCGAGCATCGCGCACGAGGCGCACGACCTTCTCGTCACCCTGGCACGCATCCCCGCCCCCAGCCATCATGAGGGCAAGCGTGCAGAATTCATCCGCGCTTGGCTTGCCGATCAGGGCATCGGCGCCGAGATCGACGATGCACTCAACGTGATCAGCCTCTATGCCGCAGATGCATTCGATCCGATCGCGGTCTTCGCAGCCCACACCGATACGGTCTTTTCCGATACCGAGCCGCTCCCCCTCTACGAGAAGGACGGGCGCATCTGCGCGCCCGGCGTAGGCGATGACACCGCGAATCTCGTGTGCCTGCTCCTCGCCTACCGTGAGCTGCTGCGCCGCATCACAGCGGGCGAGCTTGAGCCGAGGCGCTCCCTCATGGTGGTCGCCAATTCCTGCGAAGAGGGTCTCGGCAACCTCAAGGGCACCAAGGCGCTCTTCTCGCGCGTGGCGGATCGGGTCTCCGCGTTCATCTCGCTCGACGGCTATATGCCGCATGTGGTCACGCGACCCGTGGGCTCGCACCGCTGGCGCATTTCCTGCGCAACCCCGGGAGGCCACAGCTACGCGAATTTCGGCACGCCCAACGCCATCGAGCGGATGAGCGCATTCATCTGCGATTTCTATACGCTTGAGAGGCCCCGCGTGGAACTGGTCACCGTCAATGCGGGCCGTATCGAGGGCGGCACCGCGATCAATTCCATCGCCCAGCATGCGGAGGCGCTGATCGAGTACCGCTCCGTTTCGGAGCAGTGCCTCGCAATCATGCGCGAGCGCTTGGAGGAGCTGGTAGAGCGCTCAACGATGGGCGATGTGCGTTTCGAGCTCGAGCTGCTGGGCGAGCGCCCCGGAGAGGGGCCGATAGCAGAAGACGCGCAGGAGGCGCTGGTCGGGATCTGCGAGGATGCGGTGGAGCGGACGCTCGGCGAGAGGGCGCTGCGCAGCTCGTCATCGACCGATGCCAACGTCCCCCTCTCGCTGGGCATCCCCGCAGCTACCGTGGGCGTGATCCGCGGCGGCGGCGCGCACACGCGGGGGGAGTGGGTCGAGGCGGCAAGCCTGGCGCCGGGCATCGACTGCGCACTCGAGCTGATGGAGCGGCTGGTGTGCGCGTAAGGGCGCGGTTCTCTTCGATAAGACTACCTGAATAATTCGTCATGCGATCCCGTTCGCTGGAAATAGGCTCTACCGTCATCCGTGCGCCAAATGACCAGCCAGCCACCCGCATTGGCAACATGGCACTCATTGCTGCCTCCCCAGCGCCCGGATAGGCGGTGCACATAACACATGTATGTGCATAATAGGGTGGAGCACCTGCTGCAATAAGTCCAAGATCTGCCGCCGGGCATCCTTGCCGCAGGGCAATATCTTGCCTATAGTAGGAGGCGATACGCCTACGCACACGAAACGGAGCGAGCATGCCGCAACGCGCAAGCATCGAGCAGTACGTCTTCGGCACCACATCCCTCATCTCGAACCGCATGGCCGCCGCTATCGACATCGAGCTTTCGGGCATCACCTACAAGCAGTGGTTCTTCCTCATGATGATCGACCGCATGGAATCGCTCGAGAAGAGCGTGCACGATGTTGCCCAATTCATCGGAACAACGCGCCAGAACGCGCGCAAGATCATCGAGCAGCTCGAAGACAAGGGCTATGTCGAGACCTCGGTCTCGCGCTTCGACGCGCGCGCCTTGAACGTCAAGATCACCCGCAAGGGCAAAAACTGCATGCGAAAGCATGCGCCATCGGTTGCAGATGCGACGGCGAGGCTTTTCTCGGATATCTCCGATGCCGAGCTCCAGTCGCTCGCGCTCACCTTGGGCAAGCTCGTCACCACGCTTACCGCAGAAGACGCGGAGAGGGGCTAGCCGCGTAGCGCCTCCTTGCCGGTAACGCGTTCCCCCAGCCAATTGGCGAACGATTCGGTGTAGAAGCGGTGATACGGCAAGGCGCGCGACGAACGCAGGCGCGCGAGCGCGGGCAAGCCCGCCCAGATCATCGAGGGGATGGCGAAGAACGGCAGATAGAGCGGGCCGAAGATGAGCGATTGGATGCAGTGGCCGTACTCGTGCACACGCAGGCGCTCGGCACGCAGGGCCAGAGGTGCGCGCGCAAAAGGCGCCGCAGCGCGCTCGTAATCGGGCACGAAGATGAACGGACCGAGGGAGAGCCCGCGCGGAGATGACCATTTTGTCACGAAGGCGCAACGGAAGCGCTCGCTTTTATCGCCCGGCACCAGCGTGAACATGATGAATCCTGCAAGCGTCTGGGGGAAGCCCCACACGAGTTGCACAAGGCAGAACACCATCGTTTTCGCTACACTCGACATGGTTGCAAGTATAAGCTCATCGGGAGGCGGTGTGATGCGCGTTCTTCTTGTCGAGGATGACCGTACCATCATCCGAAACCTCAGCGAGCTGCTCGCACACGAGGGCTACGAGGTCGTTTCCGCGCGCACGCAGGACGACGCCATCGCAGCGGCGGAAACCTTCTCCGCCGATCTGGCGCTCGTCGATATCACGCTTGCCCAGGGAAACGGTTTCGCCGTGGTGAGCGCCCTCAAGAAGACCTCCCCCTCGACCGGCGTCATCTTCCTCACGGCCTCCGATGATGAGTTCTCGACCGTCGCGGGCCTCTCCATGGGTGCCGACGACTATATCGCCAAGCCCTTCCGCCCGCGCGAGCTCATCGCCCGCATGCAGGCTGTCCTGCGCCGTCGCCAGCCCGCCGAGCAGCTCCTGCACCTCGGCCCGGTGAGCGTGGATGCGGTCCGCGGGGTCGCCGCCAAGGACGGCACCACACTCGAGCTCTCCGCTATCGAGTACCGCCTGCTTCTGCTCTTCGCATCCAACCCCGGACGTGTGGTCACGCGCGAGATGATGCGCGAGGCCCTTTGGGAGGATGCGGGCGCCTATGTCGAGGACAACACGCTCTCGGTCTACGTCAAGCGCTTACGCGACAAGATCGAGGACGATTCCGCCAATCCCGTGCTCATCTCCACAGTGCGCGGCCTGGGCTACCGGACAGCCGGCTAGCATGCTCAGGAACCGGAGCCTTCTCATCCAGCTCGCCGCAAGCCTCGCAGCGGTTGCCGTCGCAAGCGCGATGGCGCTTCCCACCGGAGGCGTCGAGGCCGCAGGCACCGTGGCTGTGCTCGGCCTCGTCCTCGCGGCGCTGTTCCTCACCGTGTCCGCCGTGCGCGTCCGAGCGCTCGCACGCCTGTCCCGGCGCATCGAGGAGGCGCTCGAGGGCAGGCGCACCGTCTCCTTCGCCGACATGAGCGAGGGAGAGCTTGCCATCCTCACGAGCGTTGTCGGCAAGACCATCGCACAGCTCTCCATCGCCAACGAGGATCTGGGGCGCGAGAGGGACGCGCTCGCCGACGCGCTCGCCGACATCTCCCACCAGATCCGCACCCCCCTTACCTCGCTCGTGCTCGAGCTCGAGCTCGCACGCACGCGCGCCCCCACGCCCGAGCTGCGCGAGCGCCTGCGCAAGAGCGAGTCTTCGCTCGAGCAGATCCAGTGGCTCGTCTCGTCGCTCTTGAAACTCGCTCGCCTCGATTCGGGAAGCGTCGAGCTCACGCGCCAGAGCGTGGGCGCCGCCTCCCTCGTTGCCGCAGCTTTCGATCCGCTCGCCGTGCCGTTCGACCTCAAGGGGGTCTCCTTCGCAAGCAGCGTGGCGCCGAGCGTCGCATTCGAGGGAGACCCATCGTGGACGCGCGAGGCGCTCACGAACATCCTCAAGAACTGCCTCGAGCACACGCCTCGAGGCGGGCGCGTCAGGGTGACGGCAAGCGAGGACGCCCTTGCCTGCCGTATCCGCGTGGAGGATACCGGCCCCGGCATCGCCGACGAGGACCTGCCCCATATCTTCGAGCGTTTCTACCGCGGTTGCACCGGGCAGAACGAGGCCGAGCCCCAGGGTTTCGGCATCGGGCTCTCGCTCGCACGCGCGCTCATCAGGGGACAAGGCGGGCAGATCAGCGCCTCCAACGCCCGCTCTCCCCAGGGAATCGTCACCGGCGCCCGCTTCGACATCGCCTTCTTCAAGGTGCTTGTATGACAGAAGCGTCATGCGCGCGTCACGTAGGCGCAAGCTGGGCCGCCCATCATGGCTTGCAGGGTGCGAAGAACCGCACGCGAGCTTAAAGGAGAAGCAGATATGGATATCCTCTCGATCGAGCACCTGACGAAGGTCTACGGAGCGGGCGAGGCGGCCACGCACGCGCTCGACGATGTGAGCTTCACCGTCCAAGCGGGCGACTTCATCGCCATCGTGGGCGCATCGGGCTCGGGCAAATCCACGCTCATGCACCTCATCGGCGGCGTCGACCGCCCCACGTCGGGAACCGTCCGCATGAACGGCGAGGACATCTTCGAGCGCAACGACGAGCAGCTCGCCATATTCAGACGCCGCGAGGTAGGCCTGGTCTACCAGTTCTACAACCTCATCCCCGTGCTCGACGTCGTGGAGAACATGACGCTTCCCGTGCGCCTCGACGGCCGCGAGGTCAGCGGGGCGCGCCTTGAGGCGCTGCTCCGCTCGCTCAATCTCGAGGGACGCGAGCACCATCTCCCCAACCAGCTCTCGGGCGGGCAGCAGCAGCGCGTGGCCATAGGGCGGGCGCTCATGAACGCGCCTTCCATCGTGCTCGCCGACGAGCCCACCGGCAACCTCGACTCCAAGAACTCCGCCGAGATCATGGGGCTGCTCTGCGCCTCCAACCGCGACCTGCGCCAGACCCTCATCGTCATCACCCATGACGAGGATATCGCCCTCATGGCGAGTCGCGTCATCGCCCTCGAGGACGGCCGCATCGTCGCCGACGAGCGGAGGGCGTGAGCGCCATGAGCATACTCGGCAGCTTCACACGGCGCTCGCTCACGCGCAACCGTACGCGCACCATCGTCTCCGTCATCGGCGTCGTGCTCTCGACGGCGCTCATGATGGCGGTATTCACCACGGTCACGAGCCTCGAGGGCGCCCTGCTCGAGCGCGTCGAGGCGACCGAGGGTTCTTGGCAGGTCTTCGCCCCCTCGGTCGGCGAGGGTGTGGAAGAGCGCCTTTCCTCCGACGAGCATGTGAGGAGCGCCATCGCCTCATCCGAGCTCGGCAGCTCCCGCTTTCTGGACGACGGGCGAAGGGACGGGACCTACCCCTATATCACCGTGCGGACCCTGCCGCGCATCATCGCCGGCAACGAGGAGGAGGCGCTCGGCCTCGCGATCATGCCCGAGATCCTCGAAGGCAGCGCCCCGAGCACAGCAGATGAGATCATGCTCCCGATCTCGCTCAAGGGCGTCGAGCTCTCCGCTCCCGAAGATGCCGAAGGCTACGCCTCCTCTGCAGGTGCGCTTGCCGTGGGATCCACGATCGAGCTTCCCCTCGGCACCCGCTTCGGCGAAGGCGGCGAGCGCCTCAACTTCATGCACGACTACCAGGATTCGACGTACGGACGCTACGGCCAAAGCGAGGCGCTCCGGGATGTCCGCGCGCGGAGCTACCGCATCACGGGCTTCTACCGCGACCAGGGCTTCACCAGGAATGACTTCGCCGAAGGCGAGTACACTCTCATCGCACTGACCGCTGCGGATGCGCCGGGCGCCATCCATACGGCGGTTTGGATCGACACGCAGGGGCTGCCGTTCAAAGGCGACATCCAAGACTGGATCGGGGCGATCCTTGGGGAAGACAGCTACTCCCTGCACGCTGATCTCCTCATCTACCAAGGCATAGATATCAGCTCTGCCGTCAGCGAGAGCCTCATGATCATGGCGGGGACGCTCGCCGCAGTCGTTATCGTCGCTGCCGTGTCGCTCATCTACAATTCGTTCGCCATCTCGGTTGCCGAGCGGACGCGCCAGTTCGGCCTGCTCTCATCCCTTGGAGCATCGCGCCGTCAGCTGAGGCGCACCGTCTTCATCGAGGCGCTCGTCCTCGGGGCGATCGGAATCCCCTTGGGCATCCTCCTCGGGATCGCCGGTGTCGCCGCGACGCTCAGCGCCACGACCGACGCCTTCGAATACATATTCGAGGTCGCTCTCGCAGGCGGATCCGTGTCCGTCGTGGTCCGCCCGCTCACGGTCTCCCTCACCATAGGACTCTCATGCCTCGTCCTGCTCGTGAGCGCATGGGTCCCCGCGCTGCGCGCCGGACGCGTCTCGGCCATCGACGCTTTGCGCCAGGCGAAAGACGTCAAGCTCGATCGCCGCACGAGAAGACGCCTCGAGCGCAGACAGCGCACGGATATCGCAATCGCCGAAACCTCGGACCTGCGCGAGCGGCTCTTCGGCATAGCGGGCCTGCTCACCACGCGCAACCTCTCGCGCTCGAGCTCCAAGGGCCGTATCGTGGTGGCGAGTCTCGCCGTGAGCTTCCTTCTGCTCGTGTTCTCGGGAAGCATCGGTATCTCGCTCTCCCCCTTCACAGGTGCCGCAGGTATCGCATACGGTGCGGATAGCCCGGCAGATATCTACGCCGTCTTCTCCCCCGATGCCGAGGGCGACGTGGACGAGAACCGTATGCGCGCCTCGGTCGACAGCTTCATGGGTGCCGCGCAGGAGCTCGGAGAAGTGGCCTGTGTGGGCTCCTACAGCAGGATCTTCGCATACGCGACCTTCCCCGCCGGCATCATCGATCCCGCTTCCCGCGCAACCAGCGACTACGCCGCTCCCGATCCCGATGGGGCGGATGGGCGGCTCTGGCAGGGTGTCTACCGCGACGGCTCGGCTGCCCTCGCGCCGTTTGTCATCTTCGTTGATGACGCCACTTGGGCCCAGATGAGCGACACGGCCCCGGAGCACGGCAACGCCCTTCTGATCAACCGCTACGAGACCTCGGACGCGGGGCGCTTTCTCACGGTTGCCCCCTATGCGGATGCGGGTGCCGTCACGCTCTACTCGACACCTTCACGTGAAGGCTACTTCGCCATCGGTATCGTGCTCGATGCGAACGGGACACCGCTCGCATCGATGGCGAGCTTGGATGAGGATCACCGCTCAAGCGGAGGGCAGGAGCTCTTCTCCCTTACGGAGACGGGTGTCATCGCGGAGGAGTACCACGTGGTCGATCTGGTCGACGAGGCGGCGCCCATCCTCCTGGATGTCGCCCCGTACCTGACCTTTCCCACCATCGTCCTGCCTGCGGAGAGCCTCGATGCGAGTCCCGTCTTCACGAAGATGCGCGGCGAGATCCGGACCAACGTGGGCTATGCGCTCACCTCGCCCGATCTCGACCCGCGTGCGGTACAGGACACGCTGCGAAACCTTGCCGATGACCTCGGCATAACCGTGTACTTCGACAACATCGCCTACGGCGCGGCCGGCATGCGCGCCGTGATCAACATGATCAACACCTTCATCTTCCTCTTCGCGTTCATCACCATGCTCATCGCTATCGCGAACGTCTTCAACACGCTCTCGAACAACATCATCCTGCGAACCAGGGAGTTCGCGGTGCTGCAGGCATGCGGCATGGGCGCGGGCGATTTCGCCAAGATGCTTCTGCTCGAATGCGCCCATTACGCGCTGCGCGGGCTCATCTGGGGCCTTGTGCTCTCCTTCGTCCCGGCATGGTTCCTCTACCTGGGCTTAGGGGTGGCTTTCGGAGACATCGCTTTCGCCTATCCCTGGATGCATGCGCTCGGGGCGACGCTCGGTGTAGCCGCCGTGCTCGGCATCTCCGTCATCTATGCGCTGCGGAGGAGCCATGCCCTGAACGTGGTCGAGGCCCTGCGCGCCGACGCGATCTAGGCGCATGTCCTTCCGTGCCGTCCCGCCTTCCACAGCGGGATGGCACGGGTGTTATATGTTTTGTCAGAGTTGATTCCCAACCCTCATCTTTGTGATGGGAGCGCTTACCGCAACAGCAATCGTAAACCCGCGAATCACAGCAACCCGCAAAAAGCTCAGCCAATGCATACGTAGTCGTTTTCCACGTAACCACAGATATCTTTCATGATACGTGCGGTCGCTTCGAATTCCTCAAGCACCATAAACGCATCGGCGACGTCTTTGCCAGCAGCGATGACTCCATGATTTTGCAGCACGTACACACGACAATTCCCTTTTACCCGCGCATCAAACGCCCTGAACAGCTCTTCGGAACCTGGCCGATGATAAGGAACGCATACCACCCGTCCACCAGTCCTCATAGCAAGATAAGGCGTATACGCAAACAATTTTTTGACATTGTCATTAATGCCTCGAAGACAGGAAAATAAGACGCTGTAGTGACTGTGGGCATGGATGACTGCGCCGTATTCAGAGTTGCTCTTGTAAACAGCCAGATGAAGGGGCCACTCTTTACTCGGGTGCCCCTCGAGGATGCCGCCTGCCGATGTTACACATGCGAAGCTATCTTCTGCCAGCATCCCGAAACAGCTGCCACTTCCCGAGATGAGCATGGCATCGCCTACACGAAAGCTGATATTGCCAGTCGATCCGGTAACCATTCCGCGCATGAAGAGAAGCTTTGCGTATTTCATCGCATCTTGTATCGCCGACCTCTTTTCAATCACCGCAATGCCTCCTCAAAAAAATCTTCCCCGCCAAAATTCCCTGATTTCATTACCAAGGTGATGCTGGGATCATCCACCGGAATCAATTCAGGCACACCGGGCGCTACTATCCTACCGAGATAGAAAGCTTGGTAGCCCAAGGAGATTGCCACAGCACCCGAGGTCTCCCCACCTGCAATCACGATCCTTTGATAGGCGTTCTGCTTCGCAAGCATACCGAGCTCTGCCAAGAAACTCTCCATCGCTGATGCTTCTTGGTAGAATGTCATCCGCTGCGCGCGCTCCTCCATATCATCGAAGACGGCATCGCTGAATACTAAGGTTGGCATGGGCTGATTTTTCTGTATCTCCGCGAACACCGTTCCTGACGTAACCTCGCCATTGATGAGATTTGCAGAGTTAACCGAAATCACATTACCGCCATTGCGCACAAATGCCCGTATCTGCTTACCGGTCATAACTGAACAGCTACCACAGAGTAAGATTGCTGGCTCTATGCCTCTATTACCCCGCTTACTCGGTACGCAGCTTCTCTTAGGCAGCAGATGCTCAAGTAAGCCAGAGCCACCGGTATTGACGACAAGATCGCTAAAGTGCTTTCCAATTACTTCTCCATCCTCATCAGTAACGTAATCGGGAATGAGATAGAAGTGGGGACTTTTCCGAGCCCATAAGGCGATACGATCTTGATACACGCCATCTTCAAGCTCTTGAATGGCCAAGGTATGGCATGGATACTTGCTTTGGCTAACCATGAGACTGGCAATGGAGGAGTCCCACATTGGATTGAGCGGATGGCTCTTCATCGGAGACTCAGAAAGAGCCACGCCGTTGACGTAAAGGACCCCGTCTCTCACCGTCCTACCATTAATGGGAAGCGAGGGACAGAGAAGCGTGTATTGCTGGTCGGCATACTCCAGAAGATAGTCCGATACAACGCCAATGTTTCCTCGGGGCGTGGAGTCGAAGGTCGAGCAGTACTTGTAGTATATTTTCTCAACTCCAGCCTTCTCGAAGAAGTCAAGTACTGCGGCCACTTGAGCAAGCGCCTGCTGCGGCTCGACGCTTCTAATTTTGAGTGCCACTACAAGACAGTCGCACTCAAGCAGAAGGCTCTCTTTAGGTCCAGTGAAAAGAGCAGTCGGATAGCCTCTTTTTACGAGAAACGAAGCCGCATCACTCGCACCTGTAAAATCATCAGCTATTACGCCAATCTTGTAGCCCACTGTCCGCACCCTCCCAGAGAGGAGGGGCCGCCCGAAGGCGACCCTAGACGATTGAAATCGGATATTATTTCTGCGGTAGAAATTGGGTAAGTCCCGTCTCCTCATCGAAAGAGCGGAGCATCTCGACACCTTTGATTTCGAAAATCACCATGTCGACTGTCGTAAGGGCAGCTGTCTGGCCTCTGACGATATGCCCGCCGAAAACAGACCCGTCCTTCCCGCACATAGTCGCATGGAAATGTGTATCGTAACCACCATCGTTCTGGCATACGACACCAACTCCATTTAGGAACTCAATTGGCCCTTCTTGGGTGATAACATTGCCATATCCAGCCCCAACTTTTGCATCCGGCTGCGGTACAAGATACATGTATCCAGAGTGCTGAAAGCTCCCGAAACATGACACGTATGCGTACTTGACGCTATTTTTCTCACATGCTGCCTCGATCCCCTCAATCAAATCGGAACCGGGCAGAAGTCTGACCGCCATCGTCTTCCCTATAGTGCCGCAAGCGTCTATAAATCGGACCATCTTTGTCCTCCTAATTGAAGAATTCTTCTTCGTTGCTACCGATGGCAGCGCCCTTTTCCATCTTCATTGCATCGTTCACATACACGATTGCCTCTTTAGCCTGCTCCACGATTTCGCGCAGCTGGTCTGGGTCGACTTTCGCCTCGGCCGGACTGAATGCATACTGGGCGATCACTTCACAGACAAGAGGGAGGTTTACACCGGATATCACATAAATATTGTCCTTTGCAAAAGGAATAAAGAACTGGTTAACGCTACCATGCATGATGTCCGTAAACACGATTAGCTCGTCATCAGCATTGACTGCTTCGCATGCTGCTTCGACCATCGCCTTTGCGTTTGACATGTCATTATCCAAAAAAGCTGTGAGAGTTCGGATCTTTTCGGCTATCTCCGTTCCCATGATTACTTGGATGCTGCTCTTCAGCCCCTTAGAAAACTGACCATGTGCCGCGATGAGGAACCCTACCATGCTTCTCCATCCTGTCCGAAGAGCCTGACGTAATGGGCAAGACGATCGGAATAACCCTCATCGAATGCGGGCATGAGCCTCCACTTGTCCCACTTCGGATTGTTTTCAAGATAGTTCTCCATGGACTCTTTGCCGGCAGTCACGAGCTCAGTAGCAAGGTTCACCTTCTGGATGCCGCTATGGACGGCTTTCCGGAGATTCTCATCACCAGTACCGCTGCCGCCATGCAGGACTAGGGGCACGAGGCCCACGGCCTTGCGGATCGCAGAGAGGCGATCGAAATCAATATGCGGTGTACCTTTATATCTGCCGTGGGCAGTACCTACGGCAACCGCTAGGCAGTCAACCCCCGTTTCGTCGATGAATCTCCTTGCTTCTGCGGGAACAGTCAAGTCTGATATGCCGTCGACATCGTAGTTGTCGCCCTGACCAACGTGTCCGAGCTCGGCTTCAACGCTGATGCCGAGAGGAGTGCACATCTTCACGACTTCCTTCGTCTCTCGAACATTGTCTTCATAGGCCATATCAGAACGATCAACCATGACGGAGGTAAAGCCCGAACGAATTCCCAACATGACCTGCTCATATGTCTTGCCATGGTCGAGATTGATTGCGACGGGAACTGAAGCTCTATAGGCAAGATCGCGAACAAAGCCAACCAGCCATGGAATATCTGGATGGACCCAGGCGTTGATATCGACGATCATCGGCGCGTTGAGCTCCTCTGCCACATTGATGACGCTACGTGCCATGTTCTCATTCTGGATATTGGGGGCGGTAACCCCATAATTACCCTCGTAAGCTCTCTCCAGAACCTCTGCCATTGTCACAAGCATGTTTTGATACCTCTTCCCTCTCCACGCATCAGAACAGTCCAATCCACTTGCCCAGAATCGAGATAATGATGATCGCAACCATCAGTATGTTTGCATTTGCCTTCTTGCGTAGCGCATAAGCAACTAGAAGCGTGATAATGAGCGGTAGGAAATTCGGCATAAGAGCATCAAAGAAGCTCTGCAGCGTGACCGTCCCACCAGCAACGTCCCAACTAAAACCAAAGGTAAACTTCACCGTGGTGGCAACCATGGAGCCGATCATGAGCATACCTATCACCGAAGCAGCCTCGGTCAGCATCTTGAGAAGGCCGCTTTCCTGCGCAGCCTCCACAAGTCTCTCACCCGAATTGTAGGAAAGGTCAAGCAGATATCTACGGGCAACGAAGCTGCAGGTGTTGAAGATAACGAAGAATAGCAGGCCACCAATAGGCGAGCCGCTATATGCAAGTCCGAGACCAATGGAGGCCGCGACGAGCTTGATTGTGACCTGGAAGAGAGCGTCGCCGATTCCCGATGCTGGTCCCATAATAGAGGCCTTGATAGCGTTTACAGAACTCTTATCAAAGGTATCATCTTCGGCAATCTGCTCCTCAAGCGCTGAAAAAAGACCGAGACCCACAGTATTCACCTGAGGGGTAATGTTATAGAAGACCTTATGACGCTTGATTGCCTCGACCTTCTTGTCCAAGTCTTCTGGTTTCGGATATAGCGCATCGAAAAGCGGGTATAGGCTGTAGACACACCCGTGGCCTTGGCCACGAACATTGTTGTATGCAGCGCCGACAGCCCAACTCTTCACAAAGATCTTTTTGAAGACCCTTTTCTTAGTTTCATCATTCATTGAAAAAAACCTCCTCGTCACTCAGCGCGAAACCCTTTGCTTTTTCGAGCTTTTTTTCAAGATCGTGCAGATCTTGATCCCTATAGAGATTCACGAGCATCAGGAACACACCGATGATCGCCATTCCAAGGGTCGGGATGGCCAGATAGGAGACGAGCGCAAAACCGAGTAGGAAGTAGATGATTTTCTTGTTGTCCCACATCATGTTGAGCAAGACGCCGAGTCCAATCGCCGGCAGGAGGCCAGCCGCTGTCTGGAGACCGCCCATGATAAAGGGCGGTAGAGCGTCAATGAAGGCCTGCGTGGCATCAGCACCAGCCGCCAGGGCAATGAACATGGTAACTGCACCAAAGCCGTAGCCAATGATAATGTGTGCGTTGAAAGCAATGTCGTACTTTGTCCGATTGCCTTCTTCGGCGATGCGATCGAGCACGGGAACCATCAACGCGAAGAAAATGCGAGTAACCTGAAGCATCAGGAGACCGATATACCCAAGGGCAATCGAGAGCGTGATTGCAGCCTCTTGCGGAATGCCTGTCATGAGCGTAAGCGCAACGGCCATACATGTCGCATAAAGGGTGTCTGTTGACTGAGCACCACCAACATTAACAACGCCTAGGTAGATGACTTGGAGCTCAGCACCGATGAGGGTACCGGTAACAACGTCACCAAGTAGCAGGCCAACGAATGGCCCCACAACGATCGGCTGGTCAGCCATGCTGTTTGCGCCAAATCTATATATCAAGATCAATATCCAGTAGGCTAACGCAACAACAAATGCTTGTCCCATATCATTCGCCCTCCCTTTCGTTCATCTTCGACAGCAACTTCTTGGGATCCGTCGGTGTCTTCTGCGTGAATACCGGAAGTCCAGTGTCAATAAGCTTGTTGACTTGCCGGATGTCGCTGTTATCGAGGTACACCATGCCAGAAATTGTCAGCTTACCCTTGATGTCTGGCTTCGTAATCGATCCATAGTTCGCAAGGTTGATTTCCTTGATCCCCGGAACTTGCCCGACGAGCTTCACGGCATCTTCAGGTGTCCCTGCGATAAGCATGACGCGCATTTCGTTACAGCGCGGATCATTGACAATTCTCGTCGAATCGTCAATCCCCTTGATGAGACATTTCACCCCCCTTGGAATCGCCAACTTCAATGCGGTCTGTTTCATCGAATTACTTGCAGCATCATCGTTAGCAACGATGAGGTGTGTGACGCCGAGCGATTTGAGCCACGTCGCAATCACTTGGCCATGGATCAGACGCTCGTCTATCCTGAATGTGACAATCATGGCGAATTCTTCCCCCTCCCCTCTTCCCACTCCTAGAGCTTAAATTCGCTGAGCAAGATCCCTATCTGATCGGTATCGTCCGGCTCTTCCCCCCTCTCCTCATCCAACAGACCCTTGATGGTTCTGACGATGTAGAGAAGCGCATCATTGACAGCGAATTCGATAAGGTGTGAGTGGGCGTTGCCGATATTCGCCAATTGCGGTGCAGTCTCCTTGACCTGAAGGACGCAATCAGCACCGCCGATCAGGGTGTGGTTCTTCTCACCGGTGACGATAACTGTCCTCATGCCCTTCTTGTGCGCAAGTTCGACCGCGCGAATCACTTGACGGGACGCACCCGAACGAGAGATGGCAAGGACGACATCGTCGGAGTTGCCCAAGTTGATGTGGTTATAGTAATGCTCGGCGAGCATGGAATAGGTGCAGACAATGCCGGCCCTTTCCAAGCGAAAACCGAGATCCAACGCCACCGGAATCGTATTTCCGACCGCAACGACATGGATGGCCCTACCAGCAAGAATAATCCTACCGGCGGTCAGAAGACTCTCAAAATCGATACCATCCGAAAGCGAGGCGATACGATCCGCCTCTGCTGAGAAGAGCTTTTGCGATGACGAGAGCTTCTCAGGCTGTATCTGCGACTCGATTTTTCCGATATCTCGTGAAACGAGGAGCCTCATCTCGTAGTAGCCCGCATAGCCCAGATGCTTTGCAGTCCGCACGACAGTTGCATCACTTGTTTTGCTACGACTGGCAAGCTCGGAGACATTCAGCTGCGAAACTTCCTGGATGTGGTCAAGCACGTAGCGAGCGACTTTCTGCTCGGCAAAGAAGAGGCTCTCAAAATTGGATTGGATGTTTTCGGCGACCGTGCTATTGTTCTGAGGCATTTGTTGCTCCTTTGGCGCATACCATGTTCGTGCACGATATGAAAATATATTTCTCGGCCTGTCTATAAATCGAAATTAGCAAAGTCATATAAGAAATATATTTCATTAGATGCTAGGTTATGCGCTTATATCTCTATTGTCAATGGAATTTTATTTTATATAAGAAATTTTTTTCTTATAATCTACCAACTCAGAACGATAAAGATGGGATGTCGATAAGACATATCACTCACAAAAAAACCGATGGCCACTGCACACGGCACTGGAACCACGAACTCGCACTCATCATCCGTTATGAGAAGATAGACCCATGGACGAGAGGCCGCATACCATCGTATCGACCGAGCGCGCCTGGGCCAAACGGGTCCTCGCGCTGCTCGGCATCTGCGGGCTTGCCATCGGCGCCGCCGTGCGGGCGGCATGGCCCCTCTCACCTATCGGCATCCTGCTGATCGTCCTATCGCTGACACTATACGCCCTCTGCCTCCGGCCCGTCCTGCGCGGCGAGATCAGCGTGGGCATCGTGCCGATAGCCCTTGCAGCCGTAGGTCCCGCCGCGCTTGCCGCCTACCTCGCGAGCGGCAGTCTCCTCGCCCTCGCGGGCGCGCTGCTCGGCATAGGCACCGTGCTTTTCGTATGCATTTGGTTCGCGCGGATGGGCGCAGCTGCGAAGCCATCGCGGGAACCCTCGGGCACCGACGTGGCCATCGTGCTCGGTTGCGCTGCAAAGGGCGGCCGTCCCTCGGCTACCCTGGCAGGCCGTCTCGACAAGGCCTACGAGCTCTGGATACGCCACCCCGGCACACGCTTCATCGTAAGCGGCGGCGTCTCCGATCCAAACGAGCCGAGCGAGGCCGCCGTCATGGCAGCCTATCTTGTAGACGCGGGCATCCCTGCCGAACAGGTCATCCTCGAGGACCGCGCCCTGAATACCGAGGAGAACCTCGCGTACTCGCTCGAGCTTATCGAGCGTATGGGAATCGTGGAGGGAATCATCCTCGTCACGAGCGACTACCACCTGTGGCGGGCCCGTACGATCGCGCGGAGCCTCGGTATCGAGGCGATTCCCTGCGCGGCGGCAACGCCCCTCTCGTCACGGCTCGTGCAGTGGTGCCGCGAGGTGCTCGTCATCGTGTTCGGCAGCTGAGGGATCGCCCCGACCAGCCATGCCCTGGCACCAGAACGCCTCTGTCCGCGCGCGGAGAGCCGAAATCTGCCACCACGAGGCCCCTGTCCGCAAGATTTCGTGGGCACAGGCCCTCCCATGGCAGCTTTCCCATGGACACGGGCCTTCCCGCGCCAAGGACATGGGAGGCTAGGCCGCATCGGCTTCGAGGCCGGCGCCTTTCCATCTCCGCTCGATGAAGCTGCCGAACAGCGCCGCGATCACTTGCTGGAAGAGCACGCCCGCGATGACCGGAAGCATCACTTCCCCCGGAAAATACTGCGCCGCGATGACCGCTCCCGCCGAGATGTTGCGCAGACCGCTCTGGAAGCCTATCGTCACGGCACGGTCGCGCGGCTGGCGGAACAGCCGAGAAGCCGCAAGCCCCAGCGCGAACCCGAAGGCCGTGAACACGCCGATGAACGCGATGGCGGCCACATACCGCGGTGTGAGCGAGCGCAGATACGGCACCGCCGCTGTGGAATTGGCGAGGATGACGAGGCAGAGCATCATCCTCGTTGCAGGGGAGATGGCGGGCGACAGCGTCTTTTTACCCCATCCGTCGCTCAGGTGGTTCAGGGCGGTTCCCGCCAGAGCGGGAAGGGCGATCTGGACGATCATGGACTGCACCATGCCCAGCGCATCGACCTCGACGCGCGTCCCCAGCAGCACGTGCAACGTGAGGGGGATCGTCACCGGAGAGAGCACCGTCGACACGAGCAGGGTTGCGAGACCGAGCGATGAGTTCCCCGCGTACATATCGATCCACATGACCGAGACCACGGCGACGGGGACGCTGTACTCCAAGACGATGCCCGCAACGAGGTTGGGACTATCGCCGAACATGAGGCTCCCCAGGAGGAACGCGAGCAGCGGTAGCACGAGGACCGCCATCGCGAGGGTGATGAGCAACGACAGCGGGTGGCGGAAGGCTTCGGCCAGATTATGGAAGTCGTTCCCGAGCGATCCCTGGAAGGTGATGATCGCGAACATGAAGGGGACCAAGCGCACGAGACCCGAGAAGAGGTCGGGGAAAAGCACCGCCTGCAGCACGAGCACGGGAGAGACGATCGCTATGTTACGGCCGATAACATCGCCGAGCCGTTTCCATGTCTGCATTGCACGCTCCCCCATCTCCATCGGCCCGCAGGACCCCAACCCGAGGCTGTCCCACGCCGAGCACTAGTATCGACCCCCGCGCGACGGAATCACACGATTGTCACAGAGCTGCAATTCTCCCTTGCATTTTAAATACCTGAAACTTACTATGAATTAGGCGAATACGCGGTATCCCCGCTTGAATGATAGGAGAGCATATATGTCAGAGACACTGCTCAAGGTAGCAGGCCTATCCGCAGGCGTGGCCGACAAGACCATCCTGCATAACGTAGATCTTGAGATCGCCGGCGGCGAGGCGCATGTGCTCATGGGCCCCAATGGCGCAGGCAAATCAACGCTCGGGCACGTCATCATGGGTGACCCCACCTTCGAGGTCACGGGCGGCAGCATCCTCTTCGATGGCGCCGACATCACCGAGAAGAGCCCGGCCGACCGCTCGCTTGCCGGCATGTTCCTCTCGTATCAGGCGCCGGTCGAGGTGCCGGGGCTCCCGCTCTACACCTTCCTGCGCACGATCTGCCAGATGCGCCCCGAGCTCAAGACCACCGCACGCAAGTTCCGCGACGAGGTCGGCAAGCTTGCCGACGAGCTCGACCTCGATCAGAGCCTCATCATGCGCGAGCTCAACGTGGGCTTCTCCGGCGGTGAGAAGAAGAAGATCGAGATGCTGCAGCTGCTGCTCCTGAAGCCCAAGCTCGCCATCCTCGACGAGACCGACTCCGGCCTCGATGTCGATGCCCTCTCGATCGTCTCCAAGGGCATCGAGGCTTATCGCCAGCGCTGCAACGGATCGCTGCTCATCATCACCCACAACACGCGCATCCTCGAGCGCCTCGACGTGGACCGCACCCACGTCATGGTGAGAGGGCGTCTCGTGGCAGACGGCCCCGCCTCGCTCATAGGAGAGATCGATGCCCATGGCTTCGAGCACTACGAGCACGGGCTCGGAGATGAGGCTTGAGATGGCGCGCACCCAAGTACAGGATATCAACCGCTCGCTCTACGACTTCGCCATGCCCGAGGTCGATGCCGAGCGCTACGCCGACGGTCTCACGCCCGCCATCGTACGGGCCATTTCCGAGAAGAAGCGCGAGCCCGCCTGGATGCTCGAGATGCGCCTCGAGGCCCTCGAGCTCTACCAGAAGCTGCAGATGCCCGCCAACTGGGGTCCCTCCACCAAGGGACTCGATCTGAACCATATATCCACCTACGTCGCCCCCAACGCCAAGCGAACCAACAGCTGGGACGATGTCCCCGCAGACATCAAGGAGACCTTCGAGCGCCTGGGCATCCCCGAGGCGGAGCGCGAGACGCTCGCCGGCGTGGGCGCCCAGTACGACTCCGAGATCGTCTACCACAACATGCGGGAGTCCGTGGCCGATCAGGGCGTTATCTACACCACCATCGAGGATGCCCTCACCGATCCCGAGCTCGAGCCCATCGTGCGCAAGCACTTCGGCACGCTCATACCCATGACCGAGCATAAGTTCTCGGCCCTGCATTACGCCGTGTGGTCGGGCTCCTCCTTCGTCTACGTGCCCGCAGGCGTCACCCTCCCCTTCCCGCTCCAGAGCTACTTCCGCCTGAACGCGCAGGGTGCCGGCCAGTTCGAGCACACCCTCATCATCGTCGAGGACGGAGGCAACCTCCACTTCATCGAGGGCTGCTCGGCCCCCAAGTACAACGTGGCCAACCTCCATGCCGGTGCCGTGGAGATCTTCGTGGGCGCCGGCGCGCATATGCGCTACTCCACCATCGAGAACTGGTCGAAGAACATGTTCAACCTCAACACCAAGCGTGCGACGGTTGGCACCGATGCCCACATGGAGTGGGTGTCGGGCTCGTTCGGCAGCCATGTCTCCTACCTCTACCCGTCCACGATCCTCGCGGGCGACAATTCCGACTGCGAGTTCACCGGCATCACCTTCGCCGGCGCCACGCAGGACCTCGACACGGGCTGCAAGGTCACGATGAACGGCAAGAACACCAATGCGAGCGTGAACACCAAGTCCATCTCCAAGGACGGCGGCATCAACACCTTCCGCAGCTCGGTCATCATAGGCTCCCGTGCCGAGAACGCCCGCGCGTCGGTATCGTGCCAGTCGCTCATGCTCGACGATATGAGCCGCTCCGATACCATCCCCGCGATGGACGTGCGCTGCGCGAGCGCGAGCGTGGGGCACGAGGCCACCATCGGCCGCATCGCCGATGAGACCGTGTTCTACCTCATGAGCCGCGGTTGCTCCGAGGGCGAGGCGCGCACGATGGTCGTGAACGGCTTCGCGAACCCCATCTCGAAGGAACTTCCCATGGAATACGCCGTCGAGATGAACAACCTCATCAAACTCGAGATGGAAGGGGCGATCGGATGATGGCAGACACCATGAGGCTTGCCCACGTCAACACCCCTCCTGCCCAAACGTGGAATTACCTGCGCATCAACGACATCGCGCTCGAGGTTCCGGTGCCTGCGGAGCAGGGAGCCGCCTTCAACCGGCTGCCCCGCATCTTCGACGGCATCGAGTGCGGTATCGGCGACGAGGCGCGCGACTGGATCGTCGCAAGCACCCCCGATGCCCGCTACATCGAGATCCCCGCCCGCACCACGCGCACAGACCCCATCGTGGTCGATATCTCCGCCGAGCGCGGTATCGCGGCCGACACGGGCATCTGCGTGCGCGAGGGTGCCGAGGCCACCGTCGTCATCGTCGCAAGCGCGGTGCTGGCAGGCGAGGCGACCACAGCCGCCCTCACGCGCATCATCGCCGAGCGCTTCTCCACGGTCCACATCATCGAGATCGTCGCCCTCGACGGCTCCCACAGCCATCTCGAGGGACTCGGTATCGATGCCGCACGCGATGCCCACGTGGACGTACGCCAGTATTTCCTCGGCGGCAAGACCGTTGCCGCAGGGTTCGCCACCAACCTCGCCGGCGACGATGCAACCGTCGAGCTCTCCAGCCGCTACCTCGTGGCCGATGGCGAGACCCTCGACATCAACCACGTCGTGCGCGCCCGCGGCCGCAACACCCGCGAGGACATGGCCGTCTCGGGCATGCTCGCCGACGGATCCGCGAAGACGCTCCGCGAGACCATCGATCTCATCCACGGTGCCAAAGGCTCGCAGGGCAACGAGGCCGAAACCGTGCTCATCGCGGGCGAGAACATCCGCAACAAGACCTTGCCCGTCATCCTCTGCGATGAGGACGATGTGGCCGGCAACCACGGTGCCACCATCGGGGCCATCAGCCCCGAGCAGCTCTCCTACCTGCAGGGGCGCGGCCTGTCGGAGGATGAGGCGGTGGCGCTCTTCGCCCGCTCCATCTTCGACGACGCCCTCATCCATGCTCCCGAGGCCCTCTCGGCAGCAGCGGTCGCCCAGCGCACCGAGGCCGTGCTCGGGATCGAGGTCAGCCGCGATTCCCTCGAGGCGCTCGGCACCGATTTCTTCGGGGAGGTCTAGCCGTGGCCCTTACCGAGAACGAGCTCGCCGCTATCCGCGAGAACCCGTATCGTGCTGATTTCCCGCTCCTTGCCAACGATCCCGGCCTCGCCTACCTCGACAGCGCCGCCACCTCGCAACGACCGAGGTGCGTGCTCGATGCTGCCCTGCACTTCTACGAGACCATGAACGCCAATGCCCTGCGCGGCCTCTACCGCCTCTCCGTCGAGGCGACCGCCGCCGAGGAGGAGGCCCGCGCGCGCATCGCCGGCTTCATCGGCGCCGCAGACCCCGCCGAGATCATCTTCACCCGCAACACCTCCGAATCGCTGAACCTTGCGGCGCATTCGCTGGGACGTTTGCTCCTCGGACCGGGCGACGAGGTGGTCATCTCCATCATGGAGCACCACTCCAACCTCATCCCTTGGCAGCAGATCTGTGCCGAGCGCGGCGCGGCGCTCACCTACCTCTATCTGGATGAGGACTACCGCATCCCCGAGGACGAGCTCGCCAAGATCTCCCCGCGCACCAGGATCGTCTCAGTGACGCAGGTCTCCAACGTCCTCGGCGTGGCAAACGACATCGCGGCCATCGCCGCACGCGCCCATGAGGTTGGCGCGGTCTGCGTGGTCGACGGCGCCCAATCGGTACCGCATACCGCCCTCGACGTGGACAAGCTCGGCTGCGATTTCCTAGCCTTCTCCGGACACAAGATGCTCGCCCCCATGGGCATCGGCGTGCTCTGGGGCAAGCGTGCGCTGCTCGAGGCGATGCCCCCCTTCCTCACGGGAGGCGAGATGATCGATTCCGTCTCCGAGCAGGGTGCCGTCTGGGCACCGCTTCCCGCTAAGTTCGAGGCGGGCACCCAAGACGGCGCGGGCATCGTCGCGCTCGCCGCAGCCGTCGCCTACCTCGAGGATATCGGCATGGCAGCCGTCGAGGGGCGCGAGGCCCTGCTCGCCCGGGCCCTCGTCGATGCCCTCGCGGCGCTGCCGTTCATCGAGATCGTGGGGCCGGCTGAGGGAGGGCGCCACATCGGATCGGTCGCCTTCAACGTGCGCGACATCCATCCGCACGATGTGGCATCGCTGCTCGATATGCATAATGTCTGCGTCCGCGCGGGCCATCACTGCGCTGAGCCGCTCCTGAAGCATCTCGGCCAAAGCTCCACGTGCCGCGCAAGCGTAGCCCTCTATAACGACGCATCCGACATCGACCGCCTCGTCGAGGGGCTCGAGGCAGTTTGGAAGGTATTCAATGGCTGAACTCGATCTCTACAACGCGCACTTCATGGACCACGTCCATAATCCGGATTACAAATACCAGATGGAGGATGCCAGCTGCAGCCGCGCGGGCGTCAATCCCTCCTGCGGCGACGAGCTCACCTTCTCGATACGCCTCGCCGACGACGGCACCATCGGGGAGGCCGCGTTCACGGGCCACGGCTGCGCGATCTCCCAAGCGTCCGCCGATATCATGAGCGACCTCGTGATCGATAAGACGCCCGAGGAGGCCATCGGGCTCTGCCGGCTCTTCATGGGCATGGTGCGCGGCGAGGTGACCGATGCGGACGAGCTGGACCGGCTCGACGAGGCGGTCCTTTTGCGCGATATCTCGCATATGCCGGCGCGGGTGAAATGCGCCGAGCTGGCGTGGCGCACCCTCGAGGAGATGCTCGAGACGCGCTGCCCGGATACTGCGGACGCGGAGGTGGGCCGACATGGCTGAGATGTTCTCGACGAAGGGCCGCTACGCCCTGCGCACCATGGCCGACATCGGGTCCCATGAGGGCTGGGTCTCGCTCGGCGACATCGCCGAGCGGCAGGGGATCTCCCGCAAGTACCTCGAGCAGATCATCTCGCTCATGAGCAAGGCCAGACTCGTCGTCAGCCAGCGGGGCAAGCATGGCGGCTACCGCCTCGCCCGCCCGGCGCATGAGTACACCTTGGGGGAGATACTGCGCGCCGCCGAAGGCAACCTCGCGCCCGTCTCGTGCCTCGATTGCTCGACGGGCACCCTCTGCCCCAAGATCGAGAGCTGCACCACGGTCGACATCTGGCGCGATCTCGGCAAGGTGACGTCCGCTTTTCTCGACAGCAAGACGCTTGCCGACCTTATCGGGCCCGACGGCGCCGACATTTGCGCACAATAGCTGACCCGCTACAATGGAACCGTAGCGGCATCGACGAAAGCGTACCACGTGAGAATACTGGCAGTAATTCCCGCATACAACGAAGAGGCCTGTCTCGAGACCACCGTCTCGCATCTTAACGACACGTGCCCCGACGTTAACATCCTCGTCGTCAACGATGGCTCGCGCGACCGTACCGAGGATATCTGCCGATCGAACGGCTATCCTCACCTCACCATGCCGGTCAACTGCGGTCTCGCCTGCGGTTTTCAAGCCGGCATGCGCTATGCGTGGGAGCATGGCTACGATGCCGTGGTCCAGTTCGACGCCGACGGCCAGCACCTTCCGGAGTACATTCCCGAAATGGCCTCCCACATCGCACAGGGAGCGGATATCGTCATCGCATCGCGCGTGCTTGCAGGCGAGGGGCCTGTCGGCGCACGCGGCATCGGATCCGCGCTCATCTCGTGGCTTATCAAGATCACCACCGGCACGCGTATCACCGACCCCACGTCGGGTATGAGGATGTTCGGCAGGGATCTCATCGGGATATATGCCACGAGCTTCGACCTGGCACCCGAACCCGATGCGGTGGCCTTGTTCGCGCGCAAGGGCAGGCGCATCGTCGAGATACCCGCCCGCATGCAGGAACGGCAAGGCGGCACCAGCTATTTCGACATGGCCAATATCATCCGGTACATGTCGAGGACATGCCTTTCCATCCTGCTTTTCCAGTGGTTCAGATAGGAGTCCAGATGTCCGGTGCGCTTCGCGTCCTCCTCATCGTCGGCGCTGCGATAACGTTTCTCATCGTCATCGGCCGCGTGCGCAAGGAGATGATCCAAATCGAGGACTCCGTCTTCTGGATCATCCTTGCAGCCGTCCTGGTGCTGTGCGCCATCTTCCCGGGGATTCCGACGTTCTTCTCGAACCTGTTCGGCTTCATGTCGGCGAGCAACTTCGTGTTCCTCGCCGTGATAGCGATCCTCCTCGTCAAGGAGTTCTCGAACTCGTCCGAGATATCCAAGCTCAAGCACAAAGTTGATCGGCTCGCACAGAGCATCGCGCTGCGGGAGGAGATGGCCGACGACCGACGCTCCGGGCAACGGGGTCCTTCAGGCCGCGCTAGCTGAGGACATCGCCGCACCCGTCTCCGAAATCGAGATGGGCGGGGCAGTGGTTCACGCGCTCGCCTTCCGGCGGAAGCTGCATGTAGTCTCCGTAGACTGTTCTCAGAAGCCCGTCCGGGTCTTTCGGCCCACGGATCGTCGTCCCTGCGAACGGCAGGTCGGATCCCTCGAATTGATCCGCCGATAAGAGGCTTTTGAGCGGAACGGCAGCGAAAAACGTGGTCATCTGCGAGCTGCCGGCGTTCCTCTGGTCGGTCTGCCTGTTCTTAGATTCGAAGGAGCGGAAGACGTCTGCCCCCTTCACCCTGAAGAGCACGATGCCCCAGCGTGCGATCTTGCAGAGCGCTTTCGCAACATGGTATTTCCAACCTTCGAGCGGGATGAGGGGGTCGCGATAGCAGAGATAGAGCAGCCGGCGCAAGAACGTGGCGCGGCGGATCTCCCCCGCCCTCTTCCCCGCATCGTCCGCGACATGGTCGAAGGGGAAGATATCGATGCTTATCCCCGGCTGCCATCCGATATCGTCCTCCGCGAAGACCGTCCCCTTCCTATAGAAGATCGGGACGATGTTCGCGCACTCCGGATGGTGGGTCGGATCCATGTAGCCCCACTCCATCTCGGGATGCTCGTCGCAGTAAGCGACGAAGGCCGAGAAGTCCTTCCGGGGCATCGCCACGTCGATATCGTCATCCCACGGGATGGGACCGCCATGGCGAAGGGCGCCTATGAGAGCACCGTAATGGACGAAGTAGCGCAGATCGAGTTCGCGGCATATCTCGTCGAACGCCTTCAATACCTCCAACTCGGCGGCTTGGAGCCGGCGCAGGACATCCGGATCATACTGACGATATGCGATATCAGCCACTTCTTGCACCTCTCATGTGGACTCATCAGCGAAAAGGACGGCAAAACGGACAGCATTCGAGAGCTTCTACCTACCTCTGGGACGATACATCCATAACGGGATGAATAGAAGATTGCGCGTCAACGCAGATCCTCCGCAGAACCCCGGCTGCTCAACCTAGCATAGATCGAGCACAGCTTTTGCGCACAGTCGGCGATGTCATACCCGGCATCCACAACGATCCGTATCCCATCATGTCGATCATCCTGTGCATGTCTACGGGCGGTCGAGACGATGGCATCCGCCCACGCATCGGCTCCGTGGGATAAGCTCAAGATTCGCGCGCGGTCCGAGAGCACTGCATCATATGGAATCCCCTCGCTGAAAAGACATGGCAATCCAGAAGCCTGGGCTTCGATACTCACTAAAGGGAGCCCCTCTGCATGAGAGGGCAGAACGAAGATGTCCATTGCAGACAGGATCGCGGAGATATCATCCCTCACCCCCAACATCAACACACGATCTGATAAGCCAAGCTCCCTGACCTTCTGCTGTATCTCACCTTCGAGCTCGCCCCTCCCGATGAGGAGCAGCTTCGCCGACCCATCTCTCTCCATAACTTTTACGAACAGATCCAAGAGGAACGCGTGATTCTTCTGATACGTCAGCCTCCCGATATGGCCCACGAGAAGACCGTCTCCCACGCCAAGGTCATGCCGGATTTCTCTGCGTGCCTCCGCCGAGAAGGCGAATGCGGCGGAGTCGATTCCGTTGGGTAGAAAGCTGAACCGGTCGGACTCGACTATCCCCTCCCCGAACCGGTCGATACCAGCTTGTCTCGAGCATCCTATGAAATAATCTGCAACCCATCTGACCGGTCGGGCCACGACATTGAAAGCGAGGGCTTGGAGCAGGGGCGCAGAGCCTTCCGTATTATGGCTATGGGCGATAGCGGCAGAGCCGTGCCTCTTCGCCTCGGCAAGATAGATTGCCGCGCAGCTTCCTTGGTGCCCGTGCACTATGTCATAGTGCTGGGTTGAACCGAACAGGCGCTTGCAGGCCTTCCTATAAGCAACATAGTTGATACCGGTAAAGGCTGGGAGATGAAAGATAGAGCCTCCGCGCGATAGTATCTCCTCATCATAGTCGCCGACCTCATCGGTGTGCACCGCAAAATCGAACGTAAACTCATCAGAGGGGATAACCCGGAGAAGGTTCATGAGGAGGGTCTCTGCTCCTCCTCGATCCATCTTACGGATGACCTGCAACGTCCGAATGGCAGTCGCCATGAAACCCGCCCTTCTCTATTCGCCTGACCTGTGGGCCAAAACGGAGTGCATCAGAATACAATAGCTTGCAGCGAAGATCGAGAACATGATTCCGTATACCGCCACATACGAATACGCCGCTCCCATAAGACCCCACGCATCGACCATCACTTTGGAGATGGGAAAGCAGATCAGGGCCACGAAGCAGTACACGGCAAGCACGACGATCTGCCGCCTCATCACGATGAATACGTTATAGAAAACCAAGGATGCGGAGGCAAGGCCGCTTCCGACCAAGAGAACGAGGAGGCAGGGAGTCTGCCCCTCCAAGTCCACCCCGAACACTATCTCCAAGAGCGGAATGCCCACTATGCCGGCAACGAAAATGACGAAAATGGAGACAACCAAGACCCCGGCAAGCAGCTTTACGATCCTATGCCGGAACTTCGATAATGCAGGGGCACGCCAATACTCGGCCAGAACGGTCAGGGACGGACGCAGGAAAAACAACACAAGTAGATTGATAGCGAATGACGGCATGAAAAGAATGTTGTAGACTGCCTGCAGCGAGGCGACGGAAGACTGTTCGATGGCGAATTTCGTGATATTCGCAATATAATTCGAGCAAAATGCTGCCAAAAAAAGAGGAAGCAAGCCCCAAAAAATACCAGAGAGATCCTCTAGGAAGAAGTCTGGCAAGCCCAGAGAGACGTAGCGTCTCGTCATCATCAGGTTGTAGGCGCTGTTGAAGATGATCTTCCCCGCAGTTGCGAGAACAACAGCTAAAAGGACATCCCTGCCCAGCACAAGCGAGACGATGAGGACCGCCGTGGACAGCACCGCTTGGCAGAAAACAGAGAAGCCCGCCACATCGAGCTTCCCGTTCTTCTGGAAGAGGGCGAAGAAGTACTCGTTGAATGCGTCGACCAGCTTGAAGCAGCAAAGCGCTATGGTCAGATGGGCGCTATAGGGAGGAAGGCTGCGAAACAGGACATACGCCAGTCCGCAGATCAGCATCAGGGAGCAGGAGCATATCTTGAAGGCAAGGTACTGCTCTGCGGAGAACCGATTTGCGGCATCCGTCGTAAAGAACGTGGTAGCCTCGAAGACACCTATGGTCCACAGAACCTGTGCAACGGCAAAGGCCACCGAATATGTGCCCGCGATCTCAGTCCCGCAGATCCTCGTGACCGCGATGAGCAGCACGAAGGACTGGAGCGCCATCGAGGTGCTCCCTGCAGCATTCCAGAACAGACCAGCTTTGCTTTGCTTAAAACTATCCGACACGAACCCGCACCATCCATCCTCCGAAAAAAGAAACGGTATGATTATCTACTATTCTGGAGAACAGGCAAATGCCCGCTCCACACCCGTAACGGTATCACGCCAAGAACACCTCGTCTCATGCATGCTTGATGGTATCGGCGCAGATGCATGCGCAGCTTCATCGAGCTTCTCGGCGATGTCTGCGGGCGAGGTGCTGGCGAGGATGAACGCCGCGGGCGAGCCGTTCCCGAAGATCTCATCCACCCCGCCCACGTCGGTGACCACGCAGGGCAGGTTCCACGCGCGCGCCTCGAGCAGGGCGGTGCAGAAGCCCTCGGAGCGCGTAGGGAGGCAGAGCGCATCGCTTTGGCTCAAGAGCGCCGAGACATCTCCCCGGGAAACGTTGCCGAGCAGGACGACGTTCGAGAGGCCTTTCTTCTCGATCGACCTGCGGAGGTGCCCCTCCCCCGCGAAGAGGAAGGCATAGCCGTCACCGAGGAGCGCCGCAGCGTCGGCGAGCTGTTCGGCGCCCTTTTCCGGGGCGAGCCTCCCCACGAACGCGATGAGCTTCGTCTCCGCTCCGATCGAGAATTCTGCCCGGAAATCCCGATGGGACGCGCAGTTCCTGAACTTATGCGCATCGATGGCATTGGGGATGACATGCGCTGTGCGGATGCCGAAGGTCGCAAGCCATGCGCAGCTTTTCCTCGAGATGCCCGCGAAAACAGGATGGAACGATCTGGCCTTGGCCGTCATCGCATGCTCGTATCCTCTGATGCAGGCATCGATGCACGGGGTTCCCAGCGAAAGATATGCCGAGCCGTGGTCGAGGACGACGGCTTCCGCGCCGAGCCGCCGCGCCAAGCGGAGGCCTTCTATGCTGAGCGGATAGAAGCGCGTGTTGACGAGCACGCGATCGAACGGCAGCCCCGCAAGCTCGGAGAAGAGCTCCCTATACCTGCGGTTCTTGCGCACCAGCGGCAACCTTCCGCCTAAAAGGACGCGGGAGGGCAGCCGATAGACGCGCACGCCGTCATCCTGCTCCTCGACTTCCGGCTCGTCCTCGGAGAGGCGGGAGGTGATAACGGTGGCGGTATTGCCCTGCAACACGAGCTCATGGGCGAGATGGCGCGTGAAGTTCTCCACTCCGCCCGTATGGGGATGGTAGAGCGCGGAGACTATAGCGTAGCTGTACCCCAACGCTATGCCGCCTCGTCCAACTTGTAGAGCCTCATGTCGCCCTCTTCGAGGACCAGTATGAAGCCGGGGGTCTCGTCGGTGATGCCGTAGAGGCCGGCCCAATCCGCCGTACCGTCTCCCATCACGTAATTGATGTAGCCTGAGGATGGGGAGTCGACATTGAGGAGCAGCACGTACTCGACCCTCAGATCATCGGTCGCCTCCCTCACCGCGTCATCCGAGAGGAGCTCGTCCAAGCTGGAGCGGATGATCCTGCTGCTTTCCCGCTCGGATGATTCGTAGCCGGAAACGAAACGATACAGGATATGAATATCATAGGCACCGTACGCGAAGACGCTGCCGTCCAAGGGGTTGTTCGCAACAATCGCCCCTTCCGGGACGATCTCTGCGACCTCCTCGAGGAAAGCCAGCTCGTCCGTATCGAGCATCCCCCCCTCGGCCCTGTAGTTAAATGCTATCGCCGAGCAGAGCTGCCCGAATCCCGTTCGCACCTCTGCGATGCCCGGAATGTGGAAATTGGGGAAGAAGATGACGGCCACGTAGAGGACAGCCGCCGCCGCTCCAGCCAGCCGCTCCCTGCCCTTTGGCAACCTGTTCCCGAAAACCGCGGCGAGGCGTTGCAGGAGGTCGCCAACACCTATGGTGGCAAGCGGGATGGCGCTGATTGCGGCAGCAGATGCGAGCCTGCAGTGATCGGTATACCAGAAACCGGCGAGAAGATGCTTGAGCGGACCCTCGGTGGACGTGCTGAGCACCAAGGCGGCCCCCCAGAACAGATAGGACTGGAAGAGCCAGACGTGGCTCTTCTTCTGAAGAGCACGCGCGATGCCATAGACGAGAAGGATTGCCAGCACCGGCTGGGCAGCGGATTCCGTGAAGAAGCCATCGACATAGCCGAGGATGGTGAAGTTGATGAGTGCGCGGGCCGGGGATTGGTAGCTCTCCCAATTGAATTCGACGAGCCCCCGCAACGAGGGCATCCTGTTAACAGCGAACCAGAGCACCGCGAGCAGGAAGGTGAGCACCAGCGCATCGCGGACATGGTCCTTCGAGGCGAATCCGATCCTTTCCTGCAGGCAGCCCTGCAGGGCTTCCTGGATGAGGAACGAGCCTATCATGACCGCGACCACGAATATCCCATTCGGTTGGAGGAACATGATGCCCAGAAGGCCGAGCAGGAAGAGGGCAAGATCCCTGATAGCCTTCAGGATCGATTGCTCCCGATACGACCTCAGGAAAAAAGCGCAGGCGGCAGGAACCCCGCAGAATGCCGCGAGATTGGGGAAGATCGGACCCCAGCAGATGAGGAGCCAGGGAAATGCCACGAAGGACACGCTCACGAGGGAACCGACGATCAGCAGCTTCTTGTCATTCTCGAAGAGAAGGGCCAGGAAAAGCGCCATCCCCAAGGGAAACACCAACGAGGAGTAGATGTAGTTGACCGCATTGATCGCAAGGGACGCCGGAACCCTCACCGCCTGCACCACCAAGGCGCAGACGACCTGCCATCCCGAAGGATAGAAGCCCCCCGCCTCCACAGGCGCTATGGTGGCCGCTTCCTGCGCAGTATACGATGAGCTGTAGAAGAATGAGAACACGCCGGACTCTGCGAAAGCCTGGGTTCCGTTGAGATGGTGGACCTCGTCCCACGACTCGAGGAATGAGAGCGGACCCTCAAGCTGGCTCACGAAGATGAGCGCACCCGCGACAAGCCCCACCGCCGCATAGAGGAGGATGACCCTAGGGGAAATGTCTGCCTGGTCGCCCTGTGCCGTATCCTTCGCCGCCAGGAGAAGCGCAACGGATATCAGCGCGAGGAGCGCTGTTGGGATGAGGATGACGGAAACGGGATCTGCGAAGATGCCGGTCGATTCGTATATGATGCCCAGGATTGAGAACAGCAGCGTCGAGAACAGCGGTGCCGCGCAGACCGCATACCCGCGCGCCATCCTGAACACGCGCAAAAAAAGATACCCTGGGCACAGCAGGAATGCTGCGCCCAGGGAGCACGCTATGAAAAACTCGGGCCACATGATCCTTGCTCAAGAAGCCGAGGCGCCTATGCCCAGCCCTTACCGTCGCTTCCGAAGTCGACCATGAGCTCCTTGGTGCGGGCGACGATGGCGTCGAAACCCGGCTTCAGGAACTTGCGCGGATCGTAATTCTTGCCCTCGAGATCCTTGCCACTCACGACGAACTCGCGGGTGGCCTTGGCGAAGGCAACCTGGAGGTCGGTGTTGACGTTGATCTTGGAGACGCCCATGGAGATGGCCTTCTTGATCTGGTCGGTGGGGATGCCGGTGCCGCCGTGGAGCACGAGCGGCAGATCGCCGACCTCGGCCTTGATCTTCGCGAGCTGGTCGAAGGAGAGGCCCTCCCAATCATCGGGATAGAGGCCGTGGATGTTGCCGATGCCGCAGGCGAGGAAGTCGACGCCCAGATCGGCGATGGCCTTGCACTGTGCGGGATCGGCGAGCTCGCCCTTGGCGGTGATGCCGTCCTCGGTGCCGCCGATGCCGCCGACCTCGGCCTCGACGGAGATGCCCTTGGAGTGGCAGAGCTTCACGATCTCGGCGGTGCGCTCGAGGTTGATCTCGAAGCTCGCCTCATGGGAGCCATCGTACATGATGGAGGTGAAACCGGCCTCGATGGCCTTGAAGCAATCCTCGTAGGAGCCGTGGTCGAGGTGCATGACGACGGGCACCGTGATCTTCATGTAGTCGCAGAGGTCGCGCAGGATATCGGTGACGACCTTGAAGCCCTGCTGCCATTTGGCGGCACCGGCGGTGCACTGGACGATGATCGGGGACTGGAGCTCCTCGGCAGCAGTCAGGATGGAGCGGGTCCACTCGAGGTTGTTGGTGTTGAACGCACCAACAGCATAGTGGCCCTTCTCGGCGGACTGAAGCATCTGGGTGGCGTTGACAAGCATGATAACCTCCAATTATCGGTGGGCACGGAGAGCCTGCATGTATCATTCTACCGCGCGGCGCGCGGCGCCGAAGCCGTAATAGCCGGGGTTTGCAGAAAGAATCGGTGGCGGGTACGCAGCCCACGATGCGCGATGCATGCTTGCGGCAACCCCCCTATGTGAACGGAGCATCATGATTTGATGGCGTTACCGTGGATATCCGCACATTGTGGGAGCATAGATGCCTGTGAAACCGGACATGCGCAGGAAGGCGAATATGGAGACCGAGAAGAACAAGGAGCCCCTCTTCGGGGACCTCACGATAGCCCAAGTGGCGGCAGGCGCGCTGGCGGCAGCGACGTCGTTCGCGCTCTCCCATAAGATCGGCGTCGCAGGCTCGATGATCGGCGCAGTCGTGGGCTCCGTGGCGGCAAGGGTCGCAGGGCAGCTTTACGCCAGCGTGATCTCGCGTTCGCTGGAGGGCATCCACAGCATCGACACCCACAAGGATGCCGAGCCCCACAAGGATGCCGAGCCGAACGCAACGCGACGCCATGCACTCGGCGCGGCAGTCGCAGCTCTGCTCGTGGGCGTGATCGCCGTGGGCGTCTATGCCTCGGGTGTCACCGCGGCAACGGACGGCCAGGGCATCGGAACCCAGGCAACGGTGATCGAGTACGTGACGGGCGCTCCAGCCGAGCAGGCGGAGACAGACGATGCGGCCACCCTAGAAGACGGGGCTGATACGGATGCGGCGGATGCCGCGCCGACCGAGGTGGACGAGACTTCCGCAACGGATGCGGAGCCGACCGATACCGGTCAGGATCCTGCGCAGGAGCTGCCCGTAGATGGGGAGGCCCCAACCGCCTCAGACGAGGTTGCAGACCCGACGCAGCCATCCACGACCGAGCCTGCGCAGGCTGGGGAGGCGCCGGCCCAGGGCTAGCCTATACGTGAATGGGTGCGGGAACGGGCTGCATCGACCCATCCGATCCTGCAAAACCGCACGGTATCCCCGGCCATCAGGTTCTCATGGGAGCCGTCGGGCGCCCGTATGCAGGACGCGCCCCGACCGGGGCGCGTCCGTCTGCTCTGCCACGTCGGATGAGCACATCGGATCGCAAGAGATCCTACAGGGCGAGGGCTGCCGCGAGGCCGGTCTCGGTGGCGCGGTTGGCGGGAGCAGGCTGTTCGGCATCGCCGATGACGTAGACCTCATCGACAAGGCCGCGCACGGCCTCTTCGAGCGGGTTGTAGGAGCATACGCCGAGGGCCAGGATGACGGTGTCGAAGCCGCCGAGCGCCTTCTCGACGCCGTCCTGCTCGTAGATCACACCTCCTGCGACGAACCTCTTGACGGTGGCATTGGTCTCCCACTTCACGCCATACTCCCTGAGGCGCGGGATGAGGAAGTAGCGCGCTGCGGCGGCCTCGTCGAGCGCGATATCGGACTTCATCTCGATGATCGTGACATCGTGGTTGGCCTCGGCAAGATAATCGGCCGTCTCGACGCCGGTCATACCGCCGCCGACGATGAGGACGCGGGGACCTGGGAAGATGCGGCCGTCGAGGACATCGATCGCATCGACGGCACCGGATCCGTCGAGGCCGGGGATGCCCGGGCGCAGCGGCAGGCCGCCGGTGGCGAGCACCGCCGCATCGGGCGCGAGCTCGCGCACGAGATCCTCGGTGACCTCGGTGCCGAGGCGCACATCGACGCCGAGCTTCTCGCACATGGTGCCGTAGTACTTGATGGCGGTCGCGATATCCTGCTTGGTGGGTGCCACGGCGGCAAGGCGGAACTGGCCGCCGATCCTGTCGGTCTTCTCGGCGAGCACGACCTCGTGGCCCTTGCGCGCAGCCGTCATAGCGGCCATGAGGCCTGCGGGGCCGGCGCCCGCGACGAGGACCTTCTTGGGATGTTCGGCGGGACCGAGATCGTATTCGGCTTCGTGGCCGGTCACCGGATTGATGAGGCAGCTCGCCACGCCACCGGCGTTGAGGTAACCCAGACAGCTCTGCGTGCAGCCGATGCAGGGGCAGATCTCGTCGAGGCGCCCCTCGGCGACCTTGTTGGGGATCTCGGGGTCGCAGAGCGACTCTCGGCCGAACGCGATGAAGTCCGCGCAGCCGCTCTGGAGCGCATTCTCGGCGATCTCGGGCGTGTAGCGGCCCACGGAGATGACCGGGATCGAGACGGAGTTTTTGATCTCACGCGTGGGGAACATGTTGAAACCGTGCGGCAGGGCGGGAGGCGCGGACATGTACGGAAGCGACTGGTAGGTCATGATGGAGATATCGAGGCAGTCGACGCCGGCTTCCTCGGCCATGCGGGCGACGGAAACGGACTCCTCGAGCGTGCGGCCTCCGGGAACCTTCTCGTCGTGGCCGAAACGGAAGAGCAGCGTGAAGTCCTCGCCGCATTTACGGCGGATATCGGCAAAGATCTCGCAGGCGAATTTGGTGCGACCGAGGAAGCTTCCTCCGAATTCATCGGTGCGCTTGTTGGCCTGCGGGCTCATGAATTGGGCCACGAGATAGCCGTGGGCGCCGTGGACCTCGACGCCATCGGCGCCGGCCTTCTTGGCACGCAGGGCTGCATCGCCGAACTGCCCGATGAGCTCCCACACGCGTTCGTTCGTCATCTCGACCACCGGAACCTGCAGCAGCGGGCACGGAACGCGGCTGGGGGCTTCGGGAGTCTCATCGAAGATGTAGGGGTTGGCGGTCTGGCGTCCCGCATGGTGGAGCTGGACCACGACCTTGGCCCCGCCCTCGTGGATGGCATCCATCAGCTTGGCGAACATCGGGATCTGGGCATCATCCCAGAGGCCGATCTCGTTCAGGATGGCCTTGCCGCGAGGATCGACAGCCGTGACCTCGATGATCTCGAGACCGTAACCGCCGAGCGCACGGGTCTTGTAGTAGGTGCACATATTCTCGGTGACATAGCCTTCGTAGGTGCCGAGGTTGGTTCCCATCGGCGGGACCACGAAGCGGTTCTTGAGTTCCAACGAGCCCATCTTGCCGGGCGACAGCAACTTCTCGAACTTCATGTCCTCTCCTATCGATCGCATATATTATCCCCTTGATCGAATTGTGCCCTCATACGGCAGAGATTGAACGACATGCGCCACAGGGGGTCGCAGGAGTCGGAGAACGGCACGGCAGCTGCTTCGTTTCGGATCCCCATCACCGCACTCGAATGCGCGCGGGCCATCGGAGGCCGGGGCCGCAGCGGAAATCAAGCCAAGCCGAGCAAGGCGCCCACAGCAACTTTGGCCGCGCCGGGATCCTGCGCGTCGACCGGCACTTCGCCGACCAGATGCGACACCGAACCCTGCATGGGATTGCCGTCGAGCAGGTAGATGCGCCTCCCCAATTCGACCGCCTCGTCGATATCGTGCGTGACGACGAGCGCCGAGAGGCCGAGCTCGCGCACCATGCCCGCGAACCAGCGCCGGAGCTCCACGCGCGTGATGGCGTCGAGCGCCGAGAAGGGTTCGTCGAGCAGCACCACGTCATTGTCCATGAGGTAGGTGCGCAGGAGGGCGGCCCGCTGGCGCATGCCGCCCGAGAGCTGCGAGGGCCAGAGGTCCTCGGTACCCGAAAGGCCGAACGTCGCGAAGAGATCCCGCGCTCGCGCGCGCGCCTCATCCCGACCGATGCCGCGCAGGATGAGCGGCAGCACTGCATTGCCGAGGATGGTTCTGCTCGGCAGCAGCAGATCCTTCTGGAGCATGTAGCTCACGCGGCCGGGCACGCCGGTGATGTCCTCGCCATGGAGCAGAACCGTGCCCGAGGCGGGCTGCTCGAGCCCCGCAAGCGCGTGGAAGAGCGTGGTCTTGCCGCAGCCGCTGCGGCCCACGAGGCAGACGGTCTCGCCCGCATCCACCCGTAGCGAAACGCCCTCGGCAACGACGAGATCCTCCCAGACAAGCTTGAGATGCTGCGCCTCGAGCGCCGGGACGGTCATACGGCCACCGCCAAGGCACCTTGTGCATGAAACGGGAGCGAATCCAACCAAAACTGCGAGTATTCCGCGTTTTTTAGGTGCGATTCGCCCATCGAGCGCACATACCCGATCCGCAGAGCTGCGCACATACAGAGCCTGTCCGGCCCCGATGGCGAAATGAGACCCCAAAAGCGCGGAATAAGCGGGATTTCGGTTGAAAATGCGCCTTCTCCTTGCCGGAAGCCTCCGGGCGATAGCGGAAATGACCTTGCCACGGCGCCAGCCTACCCCTCGAGGTACTCGTTCGTGAAGCCGAGCGCGGGATCGAAGCCGTTCTCCACGAGACCGGTGTCGTTCAACCATTCGTAGAAGCGCGTCCACCTGCTGCGGTCGATGACGCCCCAGCGGCTTGCATCGGCGGTGTATTGCGGGGAAATCGATGCCTGGGCTGCGGCGATGAGCGCGGGATCGAGCTCGGGGACAGCCCCGCAGAGGATCTCGGCAGCCCGCTCGGGAGAGGTGGCGGCAAGCTCGTAGCCCTGCTCGCACGCACGCAGGAAGGCTCGCACAAGCTCGGGATCGGCGGCTGCGAAGGCATCGTTTGCCGCGATGACGGGCGTATAGAAGTCGAACTGGGGGGAGATGTCGGCGAATGCGAAGTAGTTCACCGGATACTCCTGCAGCTTCGCGTTCTGCACGGCCCACCACTCGTAGACCCAGACGGTATCGAAGAGGCCCGCCTGCAGGCCCATGACCTCATCGTCCACCTCGTAGGGAACCAGCGCGACCTTGGAGAAATCGCCGCCGTCCTCCTCGACGACCTGCTTCACGGTCGCCTGTTCGATGGGAAGCCCCCAGGTAGCGTAGCTGTGGCCCTCCATATCCTTGGGCCGCACGATGCCGTCCTCGGCGCGGCTCATGATGCCGCTCGTGTTATGCTGCACCACCGCAGCCACTGCGGTATAGGGCAGCGGATTAGCGGACGAGAGGCTGTTGGCGATGTAGTCCTGATAGGTCAGGCCCATGTCCGCCCCACCCGCTCCGATCAGGGCATCGGATCCGTCGGCGGGCACGGGGACGATCTCGACCTCGATGCCCTCCTTGGCGAAGAATCCCTGGTCGATCGCCACATAGATGCCCGTATGGTTGACGTTGGGCGAGTAGTCGAGCACGAACGAGACCTTCGTAAGGCCTGATGGGCCGTCGGCGCCGCCGTCGGGCGTCGCGTCATCGTCCGTGCCGGAAGTCGGGGCGCAACCTGCGAGGGCGGCGACCCCGAGACCGGAGCAGGTGCTGAGGAATGCACGGCGGGAGAGCATGGTCATGATTCGATCCTTTCTGCCTGTTTCCAAGGGATGCAGATGCGTTCGAGCAGCCCGATGAGCCTCATCAAGGCGAGCGAGAGCGCGGAGATGACCGCGATCGAGGCGAACATCTTGTCGTACGAGAAGGATTTGCGGACACGCGTCATGTACACGCCGAGCCCGGACGCACCGCCCAGCCACTCGGCGATGACCGCGCTCACGATGGCGTACGTGGCGCTGATCTTGAGGCCCGAGAAGAGGTGCTCGGCGGCGGCGGGGAACTTCGCATAACGGAAGATCTGCAGGTCGGAGGCATTCATGGTGCGCATGAGGTCGATGATGTCGCGGTCGACCGAGCGGAAGCCGTCGGCGAGCGAGACGGCCACGGGGAAGAAGGTCGTGAGCACGATGAGCACGATCTTGGGCAGGATGCCGTATCCCAGCCACAGCACCAGAAGCGGCGCTATGGCGATGGTGGGAACGGTCTGCGAGAGCGTGATGAGGGGCTGGACCGCCAGATAGAAGGTCTCGAAACGATCCATGAGGATGGCGAGGAGGAAGCCGAGCAGAACGCCGATGGCAAGGCCGACGGCAGCTTCCACGAGCGTGGTGAGCATGTGGCCTGCGATAAGCGGCGCATCGCGCAGCAGCGCAGCCATCACGTTGAGGGGGCTCGGCAGCATGAACGCGGGGACGAGACCGAACGAGCAGACTGCCTGCCATACGATAAGCAAGACGACAACCGCCACGGCGGGCACAAGGCGCTTTTTAGAGGGCAGGTGCATCGAACTCCCTACGCTGGCATTGTCCAGATCAGGTGCGGTCGGACGCTGGCGCCCCTCTCAGCCCGCCTCGCTGCGAGCTCCCGTATGGTTGACATTGTAGCGCAAGCGGAACGGAGCGGACGTGATTCCCATGACATCTTTGTCAGACAGCCAGCCCCCAAGAAGACTGGCTGGTGCTGGGAAGCCGGAATCGGGGCTTGTGGCGCATCGTCCAATAGATACCGCTCAACTCCGGGATGGTTCTAGCTGGGGCTTCTCGAATCCTGCCGGGCAATGCCGCCGACGGCTCGCTTCCAGGAAAGCGAGCCGCGGTCCCGTCCCATACCCGCCGAGCCCTCATCCAAGATCGGGCTCAGCAACTCTCCAACGAGCCTCTCGCCCTCGTCCATGTCTCGGGATCGCGTCGGCAGGCCGCTCTCACCCACGAGCTTGCGATAGCTCTCCCGGTATCGAGCATGCCAAGGCCCGGGAATTTGGAAGCGCTTGGGAAGCTCGATGCCTCTCATGCGGGCCTCGGGATGGGCCGTCGCGCAAGCTCGGCCCCATCGAGATCCTGCGTCGTCGCGTATGCAAGAACGTCAACAAGATCCTTGATGCGCGAGGAAGGCCTTCCGCCGCGAGTCTCGAGCATCGCGCACAATTTGTCGGCACTTGGCGCCGTGGAGGAGTCGATGGAGATGGCCGAGCGGTATGCGCGTTCCGCGAACTCGCGCGCAGGCGTCGTCTTGCCCACGCGGCGAGCTCCTTCCAAGAGCAAGGCCGTCCGTCCCCGCCAGCCGCGCTTCCACTCCACGAGCCCGTCATACGCCTTCGGTCTGAACATTCGTCGCCTCGCGCACGTTCTGCAATTCTTCGTGCCTTGCATTAGCACGTCCTGCAGAATATGGGAACTGCGGACAGGGACAGCGCCCAGCCTCCGTCTCGCCGAGGCGCACTCCCCGCATATGAGGGATCGGCGCAGCTTGCCTGCGGCTATGACATCGACGTCCCCCTGCTCCCCGGCATCCGGGTCAGCACCCCACCACGTCCCGAACGACATCGAAATCTCAGACGCACGCATCTCTTAATACCGTATTGAACGGCGATGCCCGATGAGGGGGGCGCTCGACCACGGCGGATAGGTCTCGCTGCGTGCGATTCGAGCCGACGCTTCGTCCCCTCATCCCTTCCGCATAGGGAATCGCGCTATGCGCTTCGCAAAACTGCTATCCTAGTGTGTCTAGGTTCTGCAAGAAGGAGCATGCTCTTTGGCTGCAGCAATCACACGTAAGAAGCTCTCGTCGTTCAGGATCATCATCCTGGCCTTCGCCGGTATCATCCTCCTCGGCTCGATTTTGCTCTCGCTTCCCTTCTCCACGCGCTCGGGCAGCCCCTCGTCGTTCGCCGATGCCCTCTTCACGGCGGTTTCCGCCACCTGCGTGACCGGCCTCGTCGTCCAAGACACGGCCACCCACTGGTCGTTCTTCGGACAGTCCGTGATCCTGCTGATGATCCAGATCGGCGGCCTCGGCGTGGTCATGGCATCGGCCAGCTTCGCCCTGCTCTCCGGAAGGAAGATCTCCCTCAAGGAGCGGAGCATGATGCAGGAAGCCTTCGCAGCCCCCCGTATGGAGGGCATCGTGCGGATGGCGACCTTCATCCTCAGGGTCACCTTCGCCACCGAGCTCATAGGCGCCCTCATCATGATGCCCACGCTCTGCGGCGAGTACGGTTTCAACGGCATCTGGATGTCCCTTTTCGTCTCGATCTCGGCATTCTGCAATGCGGGGTTCGATATCATGGGCCGGCTCGGCTACCTGTTCCCCTCGCTCTCCGCCTATGCGACCAACCCGCTCATCTGCTTCACCATCAGCGCGCTCATCGTGTTCGGCGGCATCGGCTTCGTCACGTGGAACGACATCAGCAGCAACAAGGGGCGCTTCAGGCGCTACTCCGTGCAGAGCAAGGTCATCATCATGATGACGGCGATACTGATCATCCTGCCCGCACTGTTCTTCTTCTTCTTCGAGTACCACTCCCTCCCCCCGACCGAACGCGTGCTCTCCTCGGTCTTCCAGTCGATCACCACGCGTACCGCAGGCTTCAACGTCGAGGATATGACCAAGATGAGCGAGCCGGGGCAGGCTCTCACCATCATCCTCATGCTCATCGGCGGTTCTCCCGGATCCACCGCAGGCGGTATCAAGACAACGACGCTTGCCGTGCTGCTCGCCAATTTCATCGCCGTGTCGTTCCGCAAGGAGGAGGCGCACCTCTTCGGACGCAGGCTCGATGACGATGTCATCAAGCAGGCGGGCGCCATCTTCATGATGTACGTCGGGCTGGTTCTCCTCGGGGCCGTCATCATCTGCCTGATCGAGGGGCTCCCCTACCTGTCGTGCCTGTTCGAGTGCGCCTCGGCCATCGGCACGGTCGGCCTTTCCCTCGGAATCACGCCGCAGCTCGGCATAGCGTCGCGTATCATTCTGATGATGCTCATGTTCCTCGGGCGCGTCGGCGGGCTCACGGTCATCTACGCAGCCACGAAGGACATGAGGAGGAGCCTCTCCAGGCTTCCCCACGAGCACGTCACCGTCGGATAAAGGATGAGGATATGAAATCTATTCTGCTTATCGGGCTCGGACGTTTCGGACAGAATGTCGCAGAGAAGCTCAACGAACTCGGGCACGAGGTCATGGCCATCGACTGCAACGAGGAGCGGGTCGACAACATCCTCCCCTTCGTCACGAATGCCCAGATCGGCGACAGCACCAATCCCGAGTTCCTCGAGACGCTCGGCGTGGGCAACTACGACGTGTGCATCGTGGCCATCGCGCACAATTTCCAAAGCTCGCTCGAGACCACGTCGCTCTTGAAGGAACTCGGCGGCAAGCTGGTCGTCTCCCGTGCCGAGAGCGACGTGCAGAAGAAGTTCCTGCTGCGCAATGGAGCCGATCAGGTGGTCTATCCCGAGGCGCAGATGGCTAAGTGGACCGCCATCCGCTACAGCGCAGACCACATCCTCGATTACATCCAGCTCGACGAGCGCTACTCCATCTTCGAGGTCTCGGTGCCCAGGAACTGGGTTGGCAAGACCGTCGGCCAGCTCGACATCCGGCGCACCTACGGTATCAATATCATGGCATTCAAGCGCAACGGGCGCTTGGACATGAGCATCTCCTCCGAGACCATCATCGCCGAGGACTGCACGATGCTCGTGCTCGGCGAGACCCGCGCGCTGCAGCG
>JAKPQM010000030.1 GCA_029546925.1 Actinomycetes bacterium | reverse complement strand
ACGATCAACGCTACGGGGGCGACCACCGAGCAAGCATCTCTTCTCCAGACCAGTGCCGGCCACCCCCTGATCTACTCCGAGACGTACTTCGTCGATAAGGATGACCAGCCTGTCTATATAGGGCGCGACTATTTCGTGGGCGGACGCTACGAGATGAGCCGCTAGGAGCTGTCCTCCGGGTCCGCATATGAATCCCTACGCCTGAGAAAATAGTTATTGCCATCACACTCAATATGCATATACGTTACAATTGCGTTGAGGTGATTATCATGCAGAAAAGCGCAACGCTCAATCTCCGCGTCGATCCCGAGGTCAAGTCATCGGCCGAGACGGTGCTCTCGCAGTTGGGGCTCTCGATGTCCACGGCAGTGGACATGTTCTTGCGGCAGGTCTCCCTCACGGGGGGCATCCCCTTCAAGGTGTCGCTTCCCGAGGCACCGCGCCAGCTCGATGTGGACCGTATGACCGATGCAGAACTCATTTCCAAGCTGAACGCGGGACTTGCCCAGCTCGACGCCGGAGAGGGCCTTTCTCTCGATGATGCCGTTGAGATGCTGGCCATTTGAGAGCGGGAGCAAGGTCCTATGAGCACATACAATGTTGTCATTGCACCGGAGGCAATCGAGGATGTCCGCTCGATCTGTTCCTACGTTTCCGAGGAACTAGGAGCGCCACAATCATCTCGTTATGTGGTCTTATGAACAGGAGGGGTGGCCATGTCAGACACATCCATCACCGTAGGGACCGCGCCCAAGCTCCGCTGGGGCGTGCTCGGCTGCGGCGTCATCGCCAACGAGATGGCGCAGGCGCTCCAGCTCCAGGGCCGCATCATCGACGGTGTTGCCAACCGTACGCACGGCAAGGCTGTCGAATATGCCGCCAAGTACGGCATCCCCAAGGTCTACGACGAGATCGACGATCTTTTCGCCGATCCTGCCATCGATGCGGTCTACATCACCACGCCGCACAATACCCACATCACCTACCTGCGCCGCGCTCTTGCCGCCGGCAAGCACGTCATGTGCGAGAAGGCCATCACCCTGAACTCCGACGAGCTCGCCGAGGCCATCGCACTCGCCGAGGAGAACGGCGTCGTGCTCATGGATGCCTGCACCGAGCTGCACATGCCGCTCTACAAGGAACTTGTCCGCCGTACGCGTGCGGGCGATTTCGGCACCGTCAACCTCGTCCAAGAGAATTTCGGCAGCTTCAAGGAGTACGACGAGCGCAACCGCTTCTTCAATCCCAACCTCGCCGGCGGTGCCATGCTCGACATCGGCATCTATGCGCTCACGCTCATGCGCCTGTTCATGGAGAGCACTCCCTGCGAGCGGCTCTCGATGATGAACCCCGCGCCCACCGGCGTCGATATGACGAGCGGGCTTCTGCTGCGCAACGCCGAGGGCCAGCTGGGCGTCATCTCGCTCTCGCTTCATTCCAAACAGCCCAAACGCGCGGTCGTAAGCTGCGACAAGGCCTATATCGAGATCATGGAGTATCCGCGCGCCGATGAGGCCACCATCGTGTGGACCGAGAGCGGCGAGGTCGAGACCGTGCGTTGCGGCGAGCGTCGGCTCGCGCTCTGCTACGTGCTCGCGGATCTCGAGGCCGCCGTTGCAGGCGATGAGGAGGCTCTCGCGCAGATGGACGTCACCGTTGACGTGATGCGCATGATGACCGACTTCCGCCACGACTGGAACTTCTACTATCCCGAGGAACTCGGCAGGTAGCCGAGGGCGCCAATCTATCAAACAGGTCCGCATGCCGTCCAGGCATGCGGACCTCCCTTCCGGACCTTGTGAGGTGCGGCTCTTCATCCAATCTCCCGATCCCATCATACAGAACATGCGTTCTAATCTGTGCTATAATCGAGTATATCGACCAGTCTAGGTTGGCACGTACCCAATCGTGTCCTAACCCTTCCGGGGACAGCCGCTCGCCCACCGAAAGGGACCGCCATGGATACCGCCCTCATCTCCAGCGACGCATTGGAAGACAGGATCTACGTCATCCGCGGGGTTCAGGTCATGCTGGATTTCGACCTAGCGGAGATCTACGGGTATACAACGAAGGCCTTCAACCAGCAGGTCAAGAAAAACATCGAGAAGTTTGAGAAGGATTTTCGGTTTCAATTAACGCGCGAAGAGCTTAACGATCTCGTGAGGTCAAATAAATTGACCTCACGGGCTGCCAGCATGTTTTCAGGCCAGTCGGGCGGTACGCGCTACCTTCCCTATGCCTTCACCGAGCAGGGCATCTATATGCTCATGACGGTGCTGCACGGAGAACTCGCAACCCGCCAGAGCAAGGCGCTCATCCGCCTCTTCAAGCAGATGAAGGATTACATCGTTTCGACCCGCCTGCTGCTCGATCCTGCAATCGTCTCCGCCTTCATGGAGAAGACGCTCGAGAACACCGAAGCCATATACGAGCTGCGCGGTGATGTCGATACGATCAAGGGCGAGCTTGCAGAGACGAGGAGCACGCTCGCGCAGTTCATGGCGGGCTTCGAAGCGTCTGCCTTCGGGAGGGAGTATCTTATCCTCGATGGTCAGGCGCTCGAGGCGACCGTCGCCTACCGGCAGCTGTATAATCTTGCCACCAGCACCATCTTCATCATCGATAACTACATCGGCCCCAAAACGCTCCTCAACCTCAAGGCGGTTCCTTCGCATGTTGCGGTGACCTTATTCAGCGACAATGCGGGCAAGGGTCTCTCCCGCAGCGAACTTAACGATTTCCGCATCGAGTATCCGCAGGTGAATCTGCGCTTCATCAGGACGAATGGCACGTTCCACGACCGCTTCATCATCCTCGATTACGGATTGGAGACCGAACGGATCTTCATCTGCGGCTCCTCGTCCAAAGACGCCGGCAGGCGCGTGACGGTGATCATAGAGTCGAAGATGCGCGGCATGTACCACCCGGTGGTCGACTCCCTGCTGTCCAACGAGTTCCTGCGTTTGAAGTAGGATATCAAGGGAGCACGCAGCGGAAAAGGAGAGAGACGATGGCCGATACCATGCTGGAGGATCTGTGCGACAGCATCGATGCCGAGACGGGCGCACGCGCGGGCGCGCCGGCCTCCCATCCCGAGTTCGATCGGCTCGTGCGCACCATCTGGCGCCTCCGCCAGGCGGATGGCTGCCCCTGGGACAAGGCCCAGACGCATCTCTCGATCACTAGGAACATGATCGAGGAGGCCTACGAGGCAGTCGAGGCCATGACGGCGCAGGATGTTCCCCACACCCTCGAGGAGCTCGGCGACGTGCTCGAGCAAATCCTGCTCCATGCCCAGATCGGCGCAGACGACGGCGAGTACGATATCGATGATATATGCCGCAGCCTCAACGAGAAGCTCGTGCGCCGCCACCCCCATATCTTCGGCGACCCGGCCTCATACGATGCCGTGAACGGCGCAGGCGAGGTCCTCGACATCTGGGACGATGTCAAGAAGGCGGAGCGCGAGGAGGGTCTTGAGCCTCGCGGCCTGCTCGATTCAATCCCGCGCTCGTTCCCCGCGCTCATGCAGTGCCAGAAGCTCTCGCACCGAGCGGCTAAGGCGGGTTTCGAGTGGGATTCTGTGGACGAGGTGTGGAACCAGTTCGCAAGCGAGAAGGCCGAGTTCGAGGCCGAGGCAGCGGGCAGCCGCGAGCGCATGCTCGAGTTCGGCGACATGCTGTTCGCATTGGTCAACGTCGCCCGGCATGAGGGCATCGATGCCGAGGAGGCCCTTGCGGCATCGAATGCGAAGTTCCGCCGCCGCTGGAGCGCCTTGGAGCAGCTCGCGATCGAAGAGGGCGCCGGCATCGATTCCTGCTCCACTGTGGAGCTGAACATTCTGTGGAATCGTGCGAAGGAGCAGGAATCGGGTGCTGCTGCGCCTGAACAGGGCCGTTCCGTGGTATAACTGTAGGTAGCCGGAACCGCCCTTAAGACAAAGCAGAGGCATGAGCACGGATCAGCCTAAGAAAACACGCGCATCATCCGCCGTTCCCGCGCGCGACAAAAGAGCGCATGCCACGGTGCGCACCGAGAGGGCCACGTGGCAGCTCGATCCCTCATTCAAAAGCAGGCTCATCAAGGTGCTTGTCTTGGTTGCGCTTGTCTTCGCCATGCTCTATCGTCCCACCCGCGACTTCTACATCGCTTGGCGTACGGGTTATACGCTCGAGTCGCGCCGGGAGGCGCTCGCCGAGGAGAACGAGGAGCTCAGCGGGGAGCTCGAGCGGCTGATGACGCGCGAGGGCATCGAAGACGCAGCCCGAGGGCACGGTTATGTCATGCCCGGTGAGACGAGTGTCAGGGTCGAGGGCCTCGAGGAAGAGCCCGCGCAGGAGCCCTCCGATGAGGATGAGCAGGGTCTGCCTTGGTACATCCATCTAGGTGATGTGTTCTTCTTCTACGGAGAAGATGCGTGAGCCGCGTCGCCTCGATCGATATCGGCACCTTCACCATGCGCCTTGCCATCGCCGACGTGGCCGATGGGCGCGTGCAGTCCATGCGCAAGCAATCGACCATCGTCAATCTCGGCCAAGACGTCGACGCGAGCGGCATGCTGGCGCTTGACGCCATGCAGCGGGCGTTCCTTTGCGCCCGAGCCTATGCGCAGATGGCCAAGGAAGCAGATGCTGGGGCGTTGTGCTGCACGCTTACGAGTGCCGCACGCGATGCGGGCAACTCCGACGAGCTTATGGCCGCGCTGTCCTCGCTGGGCATCAGACCGCAGGTCATTCCCGGTGAGATCGAGGGCGCGCTCACCTTTCTCGGAGTTGCGCAGGACTTTCCCAGCACGCCTATCCTCGTCGCCGATAACGGTGGCGGATCGACCGAGCTGGCCTTGGGTAGGCTCGAAGGCCGCGTGCTCGATCTCAGATGGGTGAAGTCGGTCGATGTTGGCTGCCGGCGCATGACCGACCGGTTCTTCTCGGATGATGGGCCTGCTAGGGGAGAAGCCTTGGCTGCCGCGCATGCGTTCGCCCATGGTGAGTTCGCAGCTGCGCTTAAGACGATGCCGCAGGGTCTCGTGCCCGAGCGTCTGGTCGTGTGCGGTGGAACCGCGACGAGCCTCGTTGCCATGGCGGCTCGCTTGGAACCGTACGATCCCGCATTCGTGCACCTGCATGAGCTTGCGCTTGCCGAGATCGAGGGTCTCGAGCACGAGCTGGCGGCGCTTTCCGTAGAGGAACGCGGCAAGCTCGTCGGCCTTCAGGAAGAGCGCGCCCCGGTCATCCTCGGCGGAGCGGTCGCAGTGTCGGAGCTTTTGTCGGTAACAGGATTCCCGTTCGCGCAGGCCAGTGAGAGCGACCTGCTCTTCGGCCTATCCATCGCATGCCATGCCGCTGCCGAAGACGCCCTGTCACCGGTCATTTGGAAGCCCGTCCTCTCGCGTTTGGCCGAAGAACGATAAAATGGGAACAGTCCCGTGGGGGCGTGGCGGAATTGGCATACGCAGGAGACTTAAAATCTCTCGCCGCGAGGATTGTGGGTTCGAGTCCCACCGCCCCTACCAGCTATTCCCCTCAATCTCCATTCTCCATGGTGTCGGGAAGCGCCGTCTGCGCGGCAAGTACGGCCCGTGTCAAGTGACCGGGCACCTTGTCACGGACGCGGCCATCGGCCGGCCCGCCTCCCCGTCGCGATGGGGTACCTGAGAGCAATTTGGAGTTGTAGGAAGATTTTCCCGCAGATATCGCTGAACCGTCCGGAATCGCATGCAAAAGGCCTGTTGGTAGAGAGCGGCAATCGGAGGGCTTCGGCAAATCTTCCTACAACTCCAAATTGCTCTCAGGTACCCTTTCATCCCCATCGGGCACAAGGCTGCTCGCGGCTCGCAGGGTCGGGGTATATCATGGAAGATGGTAACCCCGACACCCATAGGTACCGCAATGGCACGAAAACGCCCGGCTCCACCGAAAAAGAAGCACCGGAAGAAACCCCGCCAGCTGCTGACGGGGACGATGCGCGTGATCCGCGCGGGCCAGGCCAGCGTGGAGATGCCCGAGGGCATCTTCCGCGTGGGCCGCAACGGCATGCACGAAGCCATGCACGGAGATACGGTCGAGATCTCGATCTCGACCCTCCGAGGTGAGAAGCTCGCGTACGTGCAGCACGTCGTGGCGCGCGCAACCACGAGCTTCCTCGGACGCTACGAGCTCGCCGATCCGCTTGGTGTGGTCGTGCCGCTCGATGGCAGGCTCAGCCACGACTTCTTCGTACTGTCCGATGATCCCACTCCCGAGCGCCTAGGCATTGCCGCAGGCGATATAGTGTCAGCACGCATCATCGAATACCCTACGCGCAAACGAGCGGCCGTGGCGACGATCGAGCGCCGCGTGGGTGCCGGAGCCGAGCTCGATGTGCCGCTTGAGGCGCTCATCGCAAGCTACGGCCTGCCCACGGAGTTCTCGCCCGCCACGCTTGCCCAAGCGGAGACCCTCTCGCTCGACGTCGAGAAGACCCTTGCGGAAGAGTCCGATCGAAAGGATCTCCGCAGCACCTTGGCCGTCACGGTGGATCCTGCAGACGCACGCGACTACGATGATGCCGTGGGTGCCGTGCGCCGTGCGGACGGCTACGAGCTCTGGGTGCATATCGCCGACGTTTCGGCTTATGTGAAGTGGAACGATGCCATCGATAACGAGGCAAAGCAACGCACCTGCTCGGTCTACCTCGTCGATCGCGTGCTGCCGATGCTGCCCGAGCAGCTCTCGAACGAGCTGTGCTCCCTGAAACCCCATGAGGACCGCCTTGCCATGAGCGTGCACATGCGTCTCAGCCCAAGCGGTCGGATCATCGATGCCGAGGCCATGCGCTCGGTCATCCGCTCGTCCGCGCGTCTTTCCTACGACGAGGTCGATGCCATGCTGCTCGGTGAGACGGCTGCACCCACGCAGGAGATCGGCGAGACGATTTCCGTGCTCGACGAGATCCGCTCTCTTCGGGAGCACCTGCGCGTCCAACGTGGGTCTATCGACTTCGAGACCGTCGAGGCCAAGGTCATCCTCGATGAGGAGGGCGTGCCCATCGGCGTGTCCGTGCGTACGAAGACGCCCGCCACAAGCCTCATCGAGGAAGCCATGCTCGCTGCAAACGAGAGCGTGGCCGGGCTGCTCTCCGCTGCGGATATCCCAAGCGCTTTCCGCGTCCACGAGTTCCCGTCTCCCGATGACCTCAAATCAACCATCCTGCCTCTGCGCGAACTGGGCCTTATCCAAGGGGATGAGGCTGCGGGGCTTGTCGCGGGCGATCCCTTCGCCATCGCGGCGGTGCTCGAGCGCGCCAAAGGCACGCCGGGAGGCGAGCTGGCGTCTGAGCTGCTTCTTCGTGCCCAGAAGCGTGCCATCTACCTGCCGCGCAACGAGGGCCATTATGCGCTGGCCGCACCCGCATACTGCCACTTCACCGCGCCCATCCGCCGCTATCCGGATCTCATCGTCCACCGTAGCCTCAAGGCGTTTCTGCGCGGGCAGCTCGGCTCGCGCGAGCAGGCTGAGATCCAAAGGCAGCTCCCGCAGATCTGCCATAGCTGCTCGGATCAGGAACGTGTGGCCGATGCCGCCGCCCGCGACTCGCAGGACATCAAGATGGCCGAGTTCTATAAGGCCTGCATCGGCGAGTCCTTCTCGGGCGTGGTGAGCGGGTGCACGGGCTATGGCCTCTTCGTCACGCTCGACGGCACGCATGCGGAGGGGCTTCTTCCCATCCGCGCGCTCGGAGACGAATGGTTCGACTACGATGAGGCGCGCCTTACGCTCACGAGCGAGGCGACGGGCGCTGTCTGGAGGCTCGGAAAGCGCATCGCCGTTAGGGTGGAAGGTGTCGATATCGCGCGGGGCCGCATCGACTTCGCGCTAGCGCATGGCGGGCCGCAGGGGCATAATTGATTCCCACAGACGCGGGACCGCCCGCACAAGGAGAGCTATGAGCCAGACCAACATGACAGACGAGATCCTGCGCGCCGAGGGCTATCTCATGCAGGATCACGACGAGCAGGCCATCGAGCTGCTCTCCCGCCTTGCCGAAGATGCCGAGGAATATGTCGATCGCAACTGTCCCACCACGGAGTCCCTCCAATGGTTCGCGTTTCCAACCCTCTTCGACCGCCTCGCCTATCGTCGCGTCGAGAATGACCCGCGCGAGCTCCGCGATATCGGCGAGCCGCTCAACCGCCTTTACTGCGATTTGGCGCTCGCCTCCGTCAAGATCGGCGACTACGAGATGGCCATCGAGGCCTTGAAGCAGGCCGTCCGTTGGAATCCCATGGATTGCGGCGCCCGTCTCGATCTCGCGGACCTCTTCCGCATCTCGGGGGATCCCCAGGAATACCTCGCCCTCACCTTCACGGTGTTCGAGCGCGCAAGCGACGCGCGCCACCTTGCCCGCGCCTTCCTCACCTTTGCGAACTATTTCGAGGTCTGCGAGAAACCCAAGACGGCTGCGGCTGCGCTGCATGCCGCGCGCAAGCTCGAGACGGATGATTCCGCGCTCGCAGCTGCCCTCAACCAGGCGTCAGGCACCGGACGCGATCCCGATTCGGTGACGGATGCCGAGGCCGCAGAGCTCCTTGCCGCCGAGGGCCTGCCCGACGGTGCCAATGCAGAGATCGCCATCTGCCTGCTCATGTGCGCATCGGATGCCGCCTCCGCCGGCGAGCGCGATCTGGCGACCACGCTCACCCTGCGTGCACGCGATCTTGTGGGCGAACCAGCTGCCATGGCCCTGCTCGATCTTATCCGCAGTTCTGAGGCGGGTGAGTGAGATGGCCCAGAAAGATGCCAAAGGCGGCCGCAACATCAAGATCATCGCCAAGAACCGCTCGGCGTGCCATGAGTATTTCATCGACGAGACCTTCGAGGCGGGGCTGGTGCTCACCGGCACCGAGGTGCGCAGCCTCCGCGAACGCGCCTGCCAGATCACCGATGCGTTCTGCCTGATACGGGGCCGTGAGGCGTGGTTGCATGGCGTCCACATCCACCCCTACAGCCATGGCACCGTATGGAATGTCGATCCCGACCGCAAGCGCAAGCTCCTGCTCCACAAGAGGCAGATCGATTACCTCGACAGCAAGCTCCGCGTCAAAGGCGTTGCGCTCATACCGCTCGAGCTGTTTTTCGATGAGCATAACCGAGTGAAGCTCACCATAGGCCTCGGCCGCGGCAAGAAGCTTTACGATAAGCGTGACGACATGGCGCGACGAGATACCGATCGCGAGATCCAACGTGCGTTGAAGGAGCGCAGCCGCTAGGGGAGCGAAGGCGCTTGGAATGGAGAGGAATATCATGGATGCATCAGCGCTGTACAAGATCACGAGCGGGCTCTATGTGGTCTCGACCCAGGATGGGGATACCGTGAGCGCCTGCCTCATCAACACAGGCTTGCAGCTGACGAACATCCCGTTCCAGATCCAGGTGGTCGTCAACAAGGAGAACTATACCGAGGGGATTCTCGAGCGCTCGGGTCATTTCGCCCTCACGCTCGTCTCCGAGAAGGCCGACATGCCCTATATCGGCCGCTTCGGCTTCCGCAGCTCGCGCGACTTCGCCAAGTTCGACGGCGTGACCGTGGAGCATACGGTGCTGGGCGATCCCTACACGCCCGACAACGCCGTCGCGGTGATCGCCTGCAAGGTCGTGCAGACGCTCGATGTGGGTACCCACATGCTCTTCGTGGGCGAGGTCGTCGACGCCGCGTCCCTCTCGGACGATCCCCAGATGAGCTACAGCTACTACCATACGGTGCTCAAGGGCAAGACGCCGCCCAAGGCTTCTTCGTACATTCCGGAATAGGGACAGGCAAGCTACCGTTCGGCGGCCTTTCGGTACCTTGCGCCCATTTGATCCTCCGCGGCGCCGTGGGTTTGGGTATCTATGGAAATAGACATAACGGGCGGCTTCTTATCGTTCAGAAGCCACGGATAAGGGGGTGGCTCCAATGGGCTCAGAAAAGGAAACGTACACGTTCCGCTGTACCGTTTGCGGTTGGGAATATGAGAGTGATTCCCCCGAGCTCCCCGAAGATTTCGTCTGCGAAGTATGCGGCGTCGGCCCTGATATGTTCGAGCTGGTTGAGGAGTAATACGGTCGCTAAGCTCCACCGTGTACGAACAATTTAATAGGTGCCACGAACTGGCACGCAAGCAAGAAACACGAGCCCCGGAAACCTTAGAAGCCCGGGGCTTTTGCCGTGGACGGAGGTTCCCAGCCGCAATCGCGAACATCCCAGTCAGCACACGATCATCCCGGGGATGATCATGAACATCCCGGGGATGTTTGCATGGGAGTTGGGATGTTCGTGCATGGGATCGGGAAGCCATCCGATCATGCCGTTGCGGTAGGATAGGAGCGCTGAAACCTGCTTCCCGAAAGGATTCCATATGCCCGATCCCACCCGTTCCTTCAACCGAGCCAACGATCAGATGCGGCCTGTCAAGCTGACGCGTGACGTCATGAAGAACGCCGACGGATCATGCCTCGCCGAATTCGGCGATACCCGCGTGCTCTGCACCGCAACCATCGAGGAGGGTGTTCCCCTATGGCGCAGGGGCGCACATGCCGGCTGGGTCACGGCGGAATATGCCATGCTTCCCGCCTCCACCGCGCGTCGTACCCCACGCGAGCAGCGGGGGCGCAAGGGACGCTCGATGGAGATCGAGCGTCTGATCGGCCGCTCGCTCAGGGCGGTCACGGATATGGCGCTTCTCGGTGATTACACGGTCACTGTGGATTGCGATGTCATCCAAGCCGATGGCGGCACCCGCACCGCATCCATCACCGGCGCATGGGTTGCGCTGCACGAGGCCCTTATGCGCGCGGTCGAGGCCGATCGCATCACACGCCTTCCGCTGGCCGACCAGGTGGCTGCCGTCTCGATGGGCTTGGTCGATGGCGTGCCGCTGCTCGACCTCGACTATCGTGAGGACAGCGCAGCCGACGTCGACATGAACCTCGTCGTTGCTTCGGATGGCCGTATCGTGGAGATCCAGGGAACCGGTGAGCGCACGAGCTTCTCGCGCGCAGAGCTCGATGCCCTGCTCGATATGGGGGAGCAGGGTATCGAGCAGCTGCTCAAGCTCCAGAACGACGTGACCGGCTTCCAAGCGTGACGAGGGGAGCAGACCATGGCCTATCTTGATATTTCGACGCTCGATCCCGAGAAGACCATCGTGGTCTCCACGGGTAACGCCCATAAGGTGGTGGAGATCGAAGCCATCCTCGGCGAGGTTTTGCCCGGGACGCGTTTCGTCGCCTTGGGAGAGCTGGGCGACTTCCTCGATCCCGTGGAGGACGGCGCGACCTTCTCCGACAACGCCTTCATCAAGGCCCGCTATGCGCTCGAGGTCACGGGACTGTCCATGGCGGTTGCGGATGATTCCGGCTTGTGCGTGGATGCGCTCGGCGGTGCTCCCGGCGTGTGGTCCGCGCGCTGGGCGGGCGTCCACGGCGATGACACCGCCAACAACGAGAAGCTCATGCGGGAGATGGCCGCTGTTCCCGAGTCCGAGCGCACCGCGCGTTTCCACTCGTCGGTGGTGCTCGCCTATGCCGACGGGAGCCAGCTTACGGGAGACGGCGACTGCGAGGGGCGCATCGGCTCTGCGCCCGTCGGCACGCACGGCTTCGGCTACGATCCGCTGTTCCTTCCTAACGATGCGCCCGGCCGCACCATGGCGCAGCTCGAACTCGCCGAGAAGAACACGATCTCGCATCGCTATCACGCGCTGACCGATCTGGCGGCAAAGCTCCGAAGATAGCAGCTACAGGGATAAGCGACCTGATTCCCTGCCTGTGTTGCGCCTCGTTGCGATTACATGTATTTTCATTTTCGTTCTTAAGTGCTAATAAGAATGCGAAAATGTATTTTGGTATTCGCATTTGAATGGGGGTCCACGTGGTGCAGGGTCAGGTAGAGAACGGCCGGCTCTTTCGTGAGGAGCGCAGGCACAGGATCGTTGAGCTCGTGAATGATCGGCAGAAGGTGATCGTATCGGATCTTGCCGACTATTTCGATGTGACCACTGCAACCATCCGCAGCGACCTTCGTGTATTGGAGGATGAGGGCCATCTCGAGCGGACTCATGGAGGTGCCATCTCGGTTCAGCATGAGGACCCCGTAACCACCACGATGAAGACACGCATCTCGGTGCATCGCAAACAGAAACAGCGCATTGCCCGTGAGGCTGCCAAGTTGGTCTCAGACGGGGACTTCATCCTCATCGACTCGGGGACCACCGCGCAGACGTTTGTTCGCATGCTTGCCGATAAGCGCAACCTTACCATCCTTACCAATGATATTGTCCTTGCCCATATTGCCGAGCTTGAGCTTCCCGATGTCTCGGCGATCATGGTGGGCGGTATGATTCGCAACCATTACAACTGCACGGAGGGGACCGAGGCTATCGCCATGCTTCGGTCCTACTATGCACCCCGTTTCTTCCTCTCGACAGATTCTTTCTCTATCGAGAAGGGCTTCTCGACCTTCCAGATGGAGCAGGCTGTCATCAAGCGGGCAATGCTCGAGCAATCTGACGAGCATATCCTCCTCGCCGATTCGTCGAAGATCGGTGTGAACGCGCCCATTCGCTTCGCCGGACTCGAGGATATCGATGTGTTCATAACCGATGCGGGCATCTCATCGAAAGCTAAAAACGATATTCTTTCGCAGGAAGATGCACCGCACCTCGTTGTGGTGTAGAACGAAATATCTAGCAACGGGATCATCGGAGAGGCTCTCTTCCGGCATCGAAGAGAGCTACACTAGTTTTATCTATTTTTGTTAATCGCGTTATATGACAAAACAAAAATGAAAAGCATGGACATACGCAATATCGATCATGGCCGTATCTGCATCTTCTTAGGCAAATAACACCGTTAATCTCTAAAAACCTACCATTCATCCATGAGTATGTTTAATTTCGTTTATTTCTATATTTAAATAAAATCAGCAAAACGAACTAAAACAAATATATAAGGAAATTTGAGGGGTCAGATATGAAGACCACGATGGCTTCGCTTTACGGCAAGATGGATATCCGCATCCGCGAAACGGAGCTTCCCGAGATTGCCGATGACGAGATTCTGATGCGTGTTGAGACCAACGGTATATGCCTCTCAACCCACAAGGCGGCCAAACTCGGCACCGAGCACATGCGGGTGCCTGACAATATCGCAGAGGTTCCTATAGTCACCGGTCACGAGTTTGCCGGGACTATCGAGAAGGTCGGCAAAAAGTGGCAGGGCAAATACCGCGTCGGCCAGCGTGGCACCATCCAGGCCGCCTATCGCTACCAGGGCAAGGAATGGGCGCCTGGTTACTCGTTCGAGTTCTTCGGCGGCAATACCCTCTACTCCATCCTTCCCGATGGTCTCATGGAAATGGATTACCTCATAACCTACGATGACGACTACTTCGCATTCGCATCGCTCAGTGAACCCACGAGCTGCATCATCGGGGCATTCAACACGCTCTACCACGAGAAGCTTCAATGCTACGACCTCTTCCCCGGAAATCTCGAGGGCGGAAACATGGCTCTTATGGCCAGCTGCGGTCCCATGGGCATAGGTGCTATCGACTACGCCGTTAATGGTCCCCGCAAGCCGCATTTGCTCGTGGTGACCGATGTCGATAAGGCCCGTCTTGCCCGCGCCGAAGAGCTCATCACCGTCGAGGACGCTGCTGCCAACGGCGTGGAGCTCCACTACCTCGATATGAACGAGTACGATGACGGCTATGGTGTCCTCATGGACCTCACGGTCGGCAAGGGCTTCGATGACACGATCGTCTTCGCTGCAGTGCCTTCTGTGCTCGAGCTCGCTAATCGAACGCTCGGCTACAACGGCTGCCTCAACTTATTTGCCGGTCCTATCGACAAGTCCTTCTCTGCGCACGTCAACTACTACGATATCCACTACCGCAAAACCCATCTTGTGGGTAATTCCGGTGGCAACCTCGATGACATCAGGGAAGCCGTTCGCGGCGCTCAGGAGGGTTGGCTCCATCCCGAGTACATGATCACCCATGTGCTTGGTCTCAAAGACGTTCCCGATACGATCCTCACTCTGCCGCAGATTCCGGGTGGAAAGAAGATGGTCTACACCCACTGCGATATTCCCTTCATGGCTCTTGAGGACTTCGACGCACGCCGCGACGAGGATCCTGTGTTTGCCGAGATCGCCGATATCCTTGCGGCCAACAAGGGGGTGTGGTGCAAGGAGGCCGAGAAGGTCCTGCTCGAGAAGAAGAGCAGGTTCTAGCGGGGAGCGACACGCGGGAAGCACGACAGGAGAATGCACGGAACGCAAGATTCGAAGAGAGGGAGGAACAATGTCTCAAGAGTCAGGTGTCAAAGTTAAGATACAGAAGATTGGCGCATTTCTTTCGGGCATGGTCATGCCGAACATCGGAGCGTTCGTGGCATGGGGTCTCGTCACTACGCTTTTTCTGGCGACGGGCTGGATTCCCAATGAAAACCTCGCCACACTCATCGGGCCTACGCTGAGCTTCCTGCTGCCCATCCTCATCGGTTATACCGGCGGTAAAATGGTCCATGGTACCCGTGGCGCTGTCATCGGTACCGTTGCTACCATCGGCGCCGTTATCGGCTCCGAATACACCATGCTCGCAGGTGCCATGCTCATGGGCCCTCTGTCTGCATGGATCCTCAAGAGATTCGACGCTTGGGCCAAAGGCTGGACCCCCGCCGGCTTCGAGATGCTCGTCGACAATTTCTCGCTCGGCATCATCGGTGCCATCCTGATGGTCTTCTCCTATTTGGTCATCGGGCCGATCATGTCTGCTATCATTGCCGTCCTCTCAGCTGGCGTAACCGCCATCACCAACGCAGGCATGCTCCCGTTGCTCTCGATCTTCGTGCGTCCGGGGCAGATCCTGTTCCTCAACAACGCTATCAACCACGGTATCCTCGTCCCGCTGGCCACCCAGCAGGTTGCCGAATTCGGCAAGTCGTTGTTGTTCTACGTCGAGGCTGACAACGGCCCGCTCTGCGGCGTCCTCCTCGCCTATATGTTCTTCGGTACCGGCATCGCCCGGCAGTCCGCCCCCGCATCGCTCATCATCTGCATGCTCGGTGGCATCGGCGAGGTCCAATTCCCCTATGTGCTCCAGAAGCCCAAACTGATCATCGCCCCCATCCTCGGTTCCATGTGCTCGCTCTTCTTGCTCAGTCTTCTCGGCGGCGGTGCGGTTGCTGCTCCGTCTCCCGGTTCGCTCTTCGCATATATCATGGTCTCTCCCAGAGAAAGTCTGATCGTGAACCTGATCTGCTATGTCGTGGGCTTCGGCGTTTCCTTCGCAGTCGCCTCCTTCCTGCTTAAAGGTGACAAGGAGAAGGACGAGGCAGAAGGGCAGGCAGCGCTCGCCGCTTCTCTCAGCGCCATTTCCGGCGGCTCTCTCGCTGGTACTGCCGCCTCCGCAGTTGGGACCCTCGCCAAGAGCTTCGATTCCGTTCGCAAGATTGTCGTTTGCTGCGATGCCGGCATGGGCTCCTCCGCCATGGCAGAGGGCGTGCTCCGCAATAAGCTCAACAAGGCGGGGCTCTCCTATGATATCAGCCACGCCTCACTCTCCGACATACCTGCGGATGCAGACATGGTTGTCACGCTCAAGGCGTTGGCAGACCGCGCCAAGGAGGGCGGTCCTTCTGATGCGATCTATATCGCCATCGATAACTTCATGAGCGGTACCGAGCTCGATGATCTTGTAGCACAGCTCAAGGGCTAGCTTCTTTACCTGCCCCTCCGGCACTGGCCCAAGCCGCATGGAAATGGAAGCTTGGGCCAGTGCGTTCGAAATGGAGGGCGTGCGGCATCACGTGGAGAAAGGGCGACCATGGACATAGGCGATTCGATCCTGAGCGAGCATACCATTCAGCTCCGCCGTAGATTCGCCACAAAAGAGGAGGCCATTACTGCTGCAGGAGAGATTCTCGTACGAGAGGGTTATGTCCTGCCAGCCTACATCGATTCCATGCAGGAGCGCGAACGTGCTGTTTCGGTGTATATCGGCAATGACGTTGCTATTCCGCATGGTGTTGGGGGCTCTGAGGCGCTTATCAAGAAGACGGGTCTCTCAGTCATTACCGTCCCCGAGGGCGTCTCTTTCGGCGAGGACAAGATCGCCCGCCTCATCGTGGGTATTGCTGCGGTTGGCAACGAGCACCTGCCACTACTCACCAACCTCGCTATCATCTGCTGCGACATGGCCAATGTCGAGCGTTTGGTTGCCACTGCCTCTGCCCAGGAGGTCATCGACATCCTTTCTGCCAGCGTGATGTAGGGCTTCGCTTCTCTTATGCATGTCACACAGAGTGCAGCGAACTACTATAATTTGAGAACATCGGAAAGGCTGTTCATCTGACAAGGGAGGAACCTATGGAGCTTATCCGCGCCAAGGACTACACAGACATGAGCCGCAAGGCCGCGAACATCATCTTCGCACAGGTTGTGCTGAATCCCAAGAGCGTTTTGGGGCTTGCGACCGGCGATACGCCCATGGGCACATATGCCCAGCTCGTCGAGAAGCAGAAGATGGGCGATTGCAGCTTTGCGCAGTGCTCCTCGTACAATCTCGACGAGTATGTGGGGCTTTCTGCCGATCATCCTCAGAGCTACCACTACTTCATGAGCACGAACTTCTTCGACAAGATCGACATCGATGTCGCCAACACCCACGTGCCCGACGGCGCGGCGGCAGATGTGGAGGCAGCCTGCGCGGAGTACGATCGCATAGTAGCGGCGGCGGGCTATCCCGACCTGCAGCTCCTCGGTATCGGCCGCAACGGCCACATCGGTTTCAACGAGCCTGGCGACACCTTCCCGCGCGGCACGCACGTGGTCGATCTCACCGAGAGCACCATCGAGGCAAACAGCCGTCTCTTCGATAGCGTCGATGAGGTGCCGCGCCAAGCGATCTCGATGGGTATCCAGACCATCATGTCCGCGCACCGCATCCTCATCCTGGCGAGCGGCGAGAAGAAGGCCCAGGCCGTGCATGATATGGTCTTCGGCCCCATCACGCCTCAGGTTCCTGCGTCGATCCTGCAGCTGCATCCCAACTGCACCGTCATCGCGGATGAGGCGGCTCTCGCGCTCTGCTGACAGAAGGGGATGCCCCCTCTGCCGCATTGCAATTGCGGTGATCGCGAATACCGCACTTTCCAACATCCGGGATTCTGCGGTGATCGCGAATACCGCACTTTTCGGGGCCGAGAAAAACTGCGGTAATCGTATATGCGCAGGTAGAAGGCATGCCGATTCCCACTGGATGGAACGGCAATTGCGGTGATCGCGAATACCGCATTTTCCAACAGCCGGGATTCTGCGGTGATCGCGAATACCGCAGTCCTAGGGGGCGGTTCCGGTACAAGGAGCCGCCCCTCTTCGATCGCGAGGCAAAAAGCATGGCATATGCCTGCTGACTTACGGTTTATCCGTGCAGCACTTGAATTTGCATGTCCGAGGATAGTAGCATGTCGCTTCGTGACACGTTTGCTTCGCCGTATGCGCACGGCGACCTTGGAGGTTGTTCATGGAAAACGAGATCCCGCCTGTCAACAGGGTCGACACCATCCGCGATGAGCTGATGGCGCTTCAAGGCGAGCGCCTCAAGGTGCATGCCAACATGGGCCGCTCCCGTATCGTCGAGCGCACCGGCACCCTCGTGATGGCGCATCCCTCGCTGTTCGTCGTCGAGGTCGAAGAACGTCGCGGGCGCAAGTCGCGCCAATCCTACCAGTATGTCGATGTGCTCACGGGCACGGTCGAGCTCTACGACACCGATTCCGGCGAGCGTATCCTCGACTTCAGTCCCGCCGATGAGCAGGAAGACGACGAGTACCCCTCCTCCGCCGACGAGTTCGATGACAAAGATTAAGGCTGGAACATGGTGCGCCCTTCCCCTAAGGACATGCTCGCGCTGCGTGCTCCGGCGAAGGTGAACCTGCATCTTGGCGTCTATCCCGGACGTGATGGCCGGGGCTATCATCGCGTTGATTCCGTCATGATCGCTCTTGAGCTCGCGGATGAGCTGAGCGTCTCGCGTGCAGAGGCCGCAGGCGTTTCCTTCTCCCCCCATCTCGGCATCGATGGCGAGAAGACCGCAGCCCACAAGGCCATCCGCGCCTTCGAGGCGACCTTCACGCCGTGGTGCAGCTATCACGCCGATATCACGCGCCATATCCCGAGCGCTGCGGGCCTTGGCAGCTCGTCAACCGATGCGGCTGCCGTTCTCTATGCGGCGGCCAAGCTCAACGACATTCCCACCGACGATCCGCGCCTCATCGAGATCGCCTGCACGCTTGGCGCCGATGTGGCCTTCTTCCTCCAAGCGAACCCCGCCCTGTTCGTTGGCGCGGGCGATGTCCACAGCCGCTCGTTTCCGCAGCTGCGCATGCCGATCGTGCTGGTCAAGCCCGAAGCGGGCGTCTCGACCGTCGAGGCCTACGGCGTCTTTGACGAGGATCCCACGTTCCCCCCGGCACCCGAAAGCATGATGCAGGCCCTGCTCAACTCCGATGTCCCGGCAATCGCTGCGAGCCTTTACAACAACTTGGCTCCTGCTGCCGTGAAGCTCGCACCTGAGATAGGGGAGTGCGTTGCATGGTTGAGCGGGCAGGAAGGGGTGCTTGCCGCCCAGGTCACGGGTTCGGGCTCTTGCTCGTTCGCCATCTGCGAGAGCGACGGGGCGGCAGTGCGCATCGCCGACGCAAGCCCATGGTGGGCCTGCGCCACGCGCACCTGCGCCCCGGATGAGCGCATCTCCAGCGAGTAGGTTACAGCCTTGCCAGCTCTGCGGCTATGCGTGCGCCGAGGGCGACGTTGTTGTAGACAAGGCGGATGTTGGATGCGAGCGAGTCGCCGCCGGTGATCTCGGCCACCTTCGCGAGGAGAAACGGCGTGGCGTCCTTGCCGTGGATGCCCTGCGCGTCGGCCTCGGCGAGCGCGGCGTCGATGGCGGCGTCGATCACGGCCTTATCCATGGCGTATTCCTCGGGGATGGGGTTGCCTACCAGCATGCCGCCGACGAGGCCGAGCTGCCGCTTGGTACGGAAGATCGCGGCGACCTCCTCGGGTGTGTCAACGCGGTAGTCCACCCCGAACCCGCTCTCGCGCGAATAGAATGCGGGCAGCTCGTCGGTGCCGTAGCCGAGCACCGGCACTCCCTTGGTCTCGAGGTATTCGAGCGTGAGGCCGAGGTCGAGGATGGCCTTGGCACCGGCGCAGATGACCAAGACGGGGGTTGCGGCAAGCTCCTCGAGGTCGGCGGAGATATCCATGGTCTTCTCGGCGCCGCGATGCACGCCGCCCAGCCCGCCCGTGGCGAAGACCTCGATGCCGGCCAGGGCTGCGACGATCATGGTGGCCGCCACCGTGGTGGCGCCATCCTCGCCGCGCGCAACGATGACGGGCATGTCGCGGCGGCTCACCTTGGCGACTTCCCGGCCGCGCTTGCCCAGATAGTCGATTTCCTCGGGCGTGAGGCCTGCACGCAGGCGTCCGCCGATGATGGCCACGGTTGCCGGGACCGCGCCGTTCTCGCGCACGATCCGCTCGACCTCGAGAGCCGTATGCACGTTCTCGGGGTAGGGCATGCCGTGGGAGATGATGGTCGATTCAAGTGCGACCACGGGCTTTCCCGTTGCCAAGGCGTCGGCCACCTCGGGTGTGAGGTCGAGATATTCGCAGAGATCCATGGGAAACGTCTCCTTCCGCTGTAGCGCGTACCGCGCCTCCATGCATTATAGGCTGGCGATGCCGTCCATACGCGCACGAAGTGTTTCCACGCACATGCGCGGCGAGACGGTCTCGGTGCTCTCGACGCAGATCGCCGCGGCGGCGAGGCCCGCATAGCCGCTCTGGACCACATCCATCCCCTCGAGATAGGCCCATGCCAGCGCCGCCATCATGGCGTCGCCCGCTCCCGTGGCGTTTGCGACCTCGACCGGGCTCTGTGCGAGCTTGACCCGCGCATCTTTGTCCGCACAGAGGAGTCCCTCGGCGCCGAGCGAGATGAACACGCGCTTAACGCCGGCATCGATCAGGCGCTCGGCTGCGAGGGATGGGTCTGCCGTGCCCGTGAGGATCTCGGCTTCCCAGCGGTTCGGTTTCAGCGTGTGGATGCCTGAGAGGTTTCCGATCAGCCGGGGAGCCTTGGCTTGGGAGATGGGGTCGCAGAACACGGGCACCTCGAGCTCGTCTACAAGCCACGCGATCGTAGCTGAAGGCAGGTTGGTGTCGATGAAGCAGACGGTCGCGGCGTTCATGACCGGAAGGCGGCTCTCGAGCAACTCGGGGGTGAGCAGATCGAGGATGGCCATGTCGTTGATGGCGAGGCGCATCTCTCCTGCCTCATCCATGATGAAGAGGTAGGAGGACGTGCTCTGGCCCTCGGCGAACAGGGCATGGTCGAGGCCGATGCCCGCCCTGCGGCAGATGCGGGCGAGCTCGGTGCCGTTCGCGTCGTCGCCGAATGCGCTGATGAGCTCGACCTTCTCACCCAAGAGCGCAAGGTTGTGGGCTATATTACGTCCCACGCCGCCGGCCGAGAGGCTCACCCGGCCGAGATTGGAGTCGAACTCGACAAGCGGTGCGAGGGCCTTGCCGGCGATGTCGATATTGGCGCCGCCCACGACGACGACCGAGCGCGGTATACCCTGCTGTCCAGACGCCGCCACTATCCCCTCCGCCCATCGGAAATGCATAAACTCTTGCTATTCACGTATCATAATAAATCGTAGGCGGTCCGACTGCATGAGTCGTTTCCCGTGTGAGAGAGAAGGCCTGCTCGATGGCAAAACGCGTTTTCGTGATCGTGCTCGACAGTTTCGGCATAGGCGAGATGCCCGATGCATCCGACTACGGCGACGAGGGCTCCAACACCCTCTGCGCCTGCGCGACCACGCCCTACTTGGACATCCCCCATCTGACCGAGCTGGGTCTTCTGAATATCGAGGGCGCGCTCGATTCGGTCTACGATGTCGATCTCGCGCCTATCGATGCACCTGTCGGCGCGTTTGCGCGCATGGCCGAGGCCTCCAAGGGGAAGGACACCACGGTGGGCCATTGGGAGATGGCAGGCGTCGTTTCCCCTAAGCTCTTCCCAACCTACCCCGACGGTTTCCCACCCGAGGTCATCGATGAGTTCTCGCGCCAGACAGGTCGGGGCGTGCTCTGCAACAAGCCCTACTCGGGCACTGCGGTCATCCACGATTACGGCCGCGAGCACCTCGAGACGGGCGATCTCATCGTCTACACCTCGGCAGACTCCGTATTCCAGATCGCAGCGCACGAGGACCTGGTGCCGCCCGAGGAGCTCTATCGCTGCTGCCGCATCGCGCGCGCCCTCCTCACTGGAGAACATGGCGTCGCCCGCGTTATCGCGCGCCCGTTCGTGGGAGCATGGCCCGCTTTCGAGCGCACCGCGAATCGTCACGATTTCTCCCTCGAGCCGACGGGGACCACCATGCTCGATGCCATCAAGGATGCCGGCATGGAGGTGCTCTCCGTGGGCAAGATCTACGACATCTTCGCGCACCGCGGGATGACCGATCACATCCTCACCTCGAGCAACGCCGACGGCATCGAGAAGACCATCGCGTGGATGGATCGCGACTTCGAGGGCCTCTGCTTCACCAATCTCGTCGATACCGACTCGGTCTTCGGCCATCGCAACGACGCGGAGGGCTATGCGAAGGCCATCGCCTACTTCGATTCCAAACTCCCCGAGATGTTCGCCCGCATGCGCGAGGATGACCTGCTCATGATCACGGCCGATCACGGCTGCGATCCCGTCACGCCGTCCACCGACCATAGCCGCGAATACGTCTTCTGGCTCATATGCGGCAAGCGCGTCAGGGCAGGAGCCGATCTCGGCACCTTGGCCACGTTCGCCGATATGTCCGCTACCATACTCGAGTATCTGGGCGTTGCTCCTCTCGAGCATGGCAGGTCGCAGCTGTCCGAGATTCTGGAGGTGCAGTAGCAGATGTCTTCCGTCCCCACCCCGCATAATGCCGCTCAGAGAGGCCAGATCGCCAAGACCGTCCTCATGCCGGGCGATCCGCTGCGTGCCAAGGTCGTCGCCGAACGCTATCTCGAGGACGTGCGGCAATTCAACTCCGTGCGCAACATGCTCGGCTACACAGGCGTGTACCAGGGCAGGGAGGTCTCGGTCATGGGCAGCGGCATGGGTATGCCCTCCATCGGCATCTATGCCCACGAGCTCTACTCCTTCTATGACGTCGACGTCATCATCCGCATCGGATCCGCAGGCGGCCTCGATGAGCGCACGCGCCTGCGCGACCTCGTGATCGCCCAAGGCGCCTGCACCGATTCCAATTTCGCCGCCATGTACCACCTGCCGGGCACCTTCGCACCTATCGCCGATTACGGCCTGCTCTCCACGGCCGTCCGGATTGCCGCCGAGAAGGGCGTCCGCACCCTCGTGGGCAACATCCTCTCGTCCGATCACTTCTACCATGCCGCGGCCGATGCGGACGCCTCGGCAAAATGGCAGGGCATGGGCGTGCTCGCAATCGAGATGGAGTCCGCCGCGCTCTACATGATCGCCGCAGAGCTCAAGAAGAGGGCGCTCGGCATATTCACGGTCTCCGACCTCATCCACACGGAGGGCGCTCTGAGCGCCGGGGAGCGTGAGGAGAGCTTTGATGATATGATGCAAGTAGCACTTGCAACTGCAACATGCATCTAGGCTGCGTTGAAGAGCTGTGCAAGATTGATGGTGGGAAGCCATCATGAGGCAAGGTACTATTCCAACGGGAAAAGGACTGTTGGAATGAACACAAGGAAGGAAGTATCTAACATGGAAAAGCTTACGCGCCGTTCGTTCCTCGGTGCTGCAGGCGCTGCAGCACTGACGCTCGCCGCCTGCAACGGTGGCGGCTCCACTGGTGGCGATGACACGACGCCCGATGGTGACGCCGAGGTCGCGACCAAGGTCATCATGGTCACCGACACCGGTGGCGTCAACGACCAGTCCTTCAACGAGCTCTCTTGGGCAGGCATGCAGCAGCTCAGCACCGACCTCGGCTGGGAGGTGTCCTACCTCGAGTCCAAGCAGGATGCCGACTACATGACCAACCTCGACAAGGCCGTCGATGCGGGCGCTCAGCTCATCTGGGGCGTCGGCTTCGCCATGGGTGCCGCAGTCAACGAGGCTGCCCTCGCCAACCCCGATGTCCAGTTCGCCATCATCGACTCCACCAACGACAATGGCGCCGCCAACCTCACCGGCGTCACCTTCAAGCAGGAGGAGTGCTCCTTCGCAGTCGGGTACGTCGCGGCCCGCATGACCGCCTCCGGCAAGGTCGGTTTCGTCGGCGGCATCGACTCCGAGATCATGCAGTCCTTCGAGCAGGGTTACTATGCGGGCATCGAGTATGCCAACAAGGAGCAGGGCCTCTCCGTCACCTACCAAGGACAGTGGGCAGAGTCCTTCGGCGATGCCGCCAAGGGCAAGGCCATCGCCCAGTCCCAGATCGCCGATGGCTGCGACGTCCTCTATCATGCTGCCGGCGGCACCGGTACCGGCATGATCGAGGCGTGCGCCGAGGCCGGCGTCTGGGCGATCGGCGTCGATCAGGATCAGAGCCACCTCGCTCCCGAGACGGTCATCACCTCCGCCCTCAAGCGCGTCGACCAGGCCATCTACCAGATCTCCCAGCAGCTGATCGGCGGCAGCCTTACCGGCGGCTCCAACATCACCCTCGGTGCAGCCGAGGATGCCGTGGGCATCGCTCCCACCCATGACCTGCTTCCCGACGAGATCTATCAGGGCGCCCTCGCCGTCATCGACAAGATCAAGGCCGGGGAGATCGTCGTTCCCAAGAACGCTGACGAGCTCGATACCTTCAAGGCCGGCCTCTAGGCTGCCACGCTCGCCTAGAACAAGCTCTCTCTGGCGGTTTAGCGCGTGTTTGAGGAGCGTCCTACGCGGGCGCTCCTCTATTATTAAAAAAAGGTTAATCATTTCCAACAGAGGAGGTGTGCGTGGAAGTCAGCTCCGAATGTGCGGTGCAGATGCACGGTATCACCAAGCGCTTCGGCTCGTTCACGGCCCTGAGCAAAGTCGACCTTGACGTGAAGAAGCAGACCGTACATGCGATTCTCGGTGAGAACGGCGCGGGCAAGAGCACGCTCATGAACATCCTCTACGGCCTCTACCAGGCCGACGAGGGAGAGATCTATCTGGGCGGCGAGAAGGTCGACATCGCAACGCCCACCGATGCCATCAAACATGGCATCGGCATGGTCCACCAGCACTTCATGCTGGTCGAGAACTTCACCGTGACAGAGAACATCGTGTTGGGCGACGAGGTCTGCGGCGCGGTCGGCGTGCTCGACATGAAGCGTGCCCGCGAGGAGGTCGTCAAGATCGTCGAGGAGTACGGCTTCGAGGTCGATCCCGATGCCAAGATAGAGGACATCTCGGTGGGCATGCAGCAGCGCGTCGAGATCTTGAAGGCGCTCTACCGCGGCGCCGATACGCTCATCCTCGACGAGCCCACGGCAGTGCTCACCCCGCAGGAGATCGATAAGCTCATCGAGATCATGCACGACCTCGTGGGCAAGGGCAAGACGATCATCATCATCACCCACAAGCTCAAGGAGATCCTCTCCTCCGCCGACGAGTGCTCCATCATCCGCCGTGGCGTCTATATGGGCACCGTCGACGTATCCAAGACCACCGAGACCGAGCTCGCCTCCAAGATGGTCGGCCGCAACGTCAGCCTGACCGTCGAGAAGACCCCTGCGGAACCAGGAGAGGTGATCTTCTCGATCAGGGGCCTCACGGTCAAAGACGAACGCGGTATCGAGCAGGTCCGCGGACTCGACCTCGATGTGCGCGCCGGTGAGATCGTGGGCATAGCAGGTATCGACGGCAACGGGCAGAAGGAGCTCGTCAGCGCCATCTGCAACCTGGCCAGATCCGAGTCGGGCACCATCACGGTCAACGGCAAGGAGATCCAGAATACCAACCCGCGTACCACACTCGACAACGCCGTGGCCATCATCCCCTCCGACCGCCATCGCTGGGGCCTCGTGCTTCCCTTCACCGTGGGGGAGAACCTGGTTCTCGAGCGCCATGGCGAGGAACGCTTCGGTAAGGGCCTCATGCTCGATTACGCGCAGGTCAACGAATTTGCCCGAGAGCTCATCGGGCAATTCGACATCCGTCCCGCCGACTGCGAGGAGCATGTCGTATCCGGGCTCTCGGGGGGTAATCAGCAGAAGGTCATCATCGCACGCGAGGTCTCCTCTTCGCCCGAGGTGCTCATAGCCTTCCAGCCTACCCGAGGCCTCGACGTCGGTGCCATCGAGTTCGTGCACAAGGCCCTGCTCTCGGTGCGCGATCGTGGTGCTGCGGTCCTGCTCGTCTCGTTCGAGCTCGACGAGGTCATGGACTTGTCCGATACCATCGCCGTCATCTACCACGGAAAGATCGTGGGCGAGTTCGCCCAGGGCACGGTCGACGAAGGGCAACTCGGCCTGCTCATGGCAGGAGGTGGTGCCAAGTGAGTGCCGTCACCAAGTTTTTGAGGAAGCCCATCGCATCGGCTATCGTCGCCGTTGCCGTCGGCTTCGCCGTGGCCGCGATCGTGCTTGCCGTCGCGGGCTTCGCGCCCGGCCAGTCCTTCGCGGCGCTCTTCCAGGGCGCGCTCGGCAGACCCAAGTACATCGCCAACGTCATCATCAAGGCAACGCCCATCTTGCTCACGGGTGTGGCGGTTGCCTTCGCGTACAAGACCGGCCTCTTCAACATCGGCGCCGAGGGCCAGTACATCGCCGGCACCATCGCTGCCACCATCGTGGGCGTCATCTTCGATTTCCCGGTACCCATCCAGATCCTGCTCGTGGTCGTCTCGGGCGCTTTGGCGGGTGCGCTTCTGGGAGCCTTCATCGGCTTTTTGAAGGCGAGATTCGGCATCCACGAGGTCATCACCTCCATCATGACCAACTGGATCATGCTCTATCTCTGCAACTTCATCGTGAGCACCGACGCCTTCCATAAGCCCAACTCCACCAGCGCCATCCCCATCAACCCAAGCGGTTACACGATGGTGCTCCCCAACTGGAAGCGCTCCGAGGCGGGCATCGAGTTCTTGAACAACATCCCTTGGCTCAAGGACGTGCTCCTGAAGACCGACCTCAACTTCGGTTTTTTGATCGCCGTGGCCGTGGCCATCCTCGCGGGCATCCTGCTCGCCCGGACCAAGCTCGGCTACGAGCTGCGTGCCGTGGGCAACAACAGGGATGCCGCGCACTTCGCCGGCATCAACGTCGAGAAGAACATCATCCTCGCGATGCTCATCTCGGGCATGTTCTGCGGACTAGCCGGCGCGCTCAACATCACGGGCATATCGCCGCATACCATCACGACCATCGCGGCCATGGAGGGATACGGTTTCAACGGCCTCTCGGTCGCCTTCATCGCGGGCTGCTCCACGGTGGGCTGCATTCCCGCAAGCCTGCTCTTCGCAGGCCTCATCTACGGCGGCATGACCGTGCAGCAGGTCATGGGTGCGCCGTCCGACATCATCAACATCATGATCGGCACCATCGTGTTCTTCACGGCGCTTCCGGGTGTGATGCCGCTTCTAGCCGACTGGATCGAACGGCGTAAAGAGGCGGCAGGGGGTCCGTCCGCACCTCAGGATGGGGCGTCGCACGAGCTGCCTGCGAAGGACGGGGCCGCCAAGGCCGATGGCGAGAAGGACGGGGAGGAGTAGCCATGCTGAACAACGCAATTCTTCTCGTGGGCATCACCCTCATGTATTCCACCCCGCTTGTGTTCGGCGCGCTTGGCGGCGTCATCTCCGAACGCTCCGGCGTCGTCAACATCGGTATCGAGGGCATGATGGTCATCGGTGCCATATCCGCAGCTTCTGCGAGCTACTTCACGCAGAATCCCTGGATCGCCTTCTTGATCGCCGGGCTCTGCGGTGCGGCTGTGGCAGCGCTCCATGCGCTCGCCTCGGTCACCTTCTCGGCCAACCAAACGGTCTCGGGCGTGGCCATCAACCTGCTGGCTCCCGGCATCGCGCTGTTCGCATGCCGCAGCTTCTTCGATGGTGCGGCCATGACGCCCATCGTCCCGAAGCTCCCGAAGATCTTCGGCGACAATGCCTTCGCGGGAACCATCTGGGCCAACCTCAATCTGAACGTCACCACGGTCACCGCCTTCGTGCTTGCCCTCGCGATGTGGTTCGTGCTCTACAAGACCAAATGGGGTCTGCGCGTGCGTGCCGTGGGCGAGCACCCTGCAGCTGCCGACACGCTGGGCATCGACGTCTATAAGACCCGCTTCGTCTGCGTGCTCATCTCGGGCATGTTCGCGGGCTTCGGCGGTGCTTCGATGACCACGGCGATCATCTCGCAGTTCACCCAGACAGCCATCTCGGGTCACGGCTTCATCGCCTTGGCCGCGGTCATCTTCGGCAAGTGGACGCCCCAGGGCGCTTATGGCGCATGCCTGCTCTTCGGCTGCACGCAAGCGCTCGTCGTCCTGCTCGGTGGAGGCAATATCGTCGTCCCGAGCCAGATCTTGGCGATGCTGCCGTATTTCATGACCATCATCGTGCTCGTGCTCTTCGTGGGCCGCTCGGTTGCACCTAAGGCGGATGGCGTGCCCTATATCAAAGGCAGCCGCTAAGAGAGGTTCGCATGGATGATAAACAGCTGGTAGCGCTCGCGTACGAGGCTCGCGAGCGCGCCTATGCGCCCTATTCGAACTTCACCGTGGGAGCGGCGCTCCTCGATGCCGATGGACGCGTGTGGCAGGGGTGCAACATCGAGAACGCCGCGTTCGGGCCGTCGATCTGCGCCGAGCGCACGGCCTTCTTCAAAGCCGTGAGCGAGGGCGTTCGCGAGTTCACGGCCATCGCCGTGCTGGGCGGTCCCGTAGGAGGAGAGATCGATCCCTACACCGCACCCTGCGGGGTGTGCCGCCAAGTCATGCGCGAGTTCTGCCACGTCGACAGCTTCCGCATCATCCTCGCCGCCTCGCGTGATGAATTCCGCTCCCACACGCTCGGCGAGCTGCTGCCTGCGAGCTTCGGTCCCGAGAACCTGGCATAGACGTATCCCACGGGGCGGCCCAGCCTCCATCGGCCGGGCCGTCCCGTTCCATCGAAGGAGGCGGCGACCATGCGCATGTACGACATCATCGAGAAGAAGCGCAACGGCTTCACTCTGAGTGACGAGGAGATCGACTTCTTCGTCACCGGCTATGTGGCGGGCGACATTCCCGACTACCAAGCATCGGCGCTGTTCATGGCCATCTTCTTCCAAGGTATGGACGCGCACGAGACGGCGCATCTCACCATGGCGATGGCATGCTCAGGCGACATGCTCGACCTCTCGTCCATTCCCGGCATCAAGGTTGACAAGCATTCCACGGGCGGCGTGGGCGACAAGACCACGCTCGTGGTGGTGCCTCTGGTGGCTTCTCTCGGTGTGCCCGTGGCCAAGATAAGCGGACGGGGGCTCGGCCATACGGGGGGCACCATCGACAAGATGGAGGCCATCCCGGGCCTTGCGGTCGCTCCCAGCCGTGAGCGCTTCCTGGAGATCGCACGCACGGTGGGCGGCGTGGTCGTGGGCCAATCGGGCAACCTCGATCCGGCCGACAAGAAGTTCTACGCCCTGCGCGATGTCACGGCGACGGTCGACAGCATGCCGCTCATAGCCTCGAGTGTCATGAGCAAGAAGATCGCTGCGGGCGCGGATCGGATTCTCCTCGAGGTCACCTGCGGGAACGGCGCCTTCATGAAGTCGGTCGACGACGCCATCGAACTCTCGCGCCAGATGGTCGAGATCGGCGAGAACGTGGGGCGCACCACGGTTGCCCTCATCACCGATATGGGGGTACCGCTCGGTGCCTGTATCGGCAATGCGCTCGAGGTACGCGAGGTCTGCGATGTGCTGCGGGGGAGGGGGCCGGCGGATGTGACCGAGGTCTGCCTCGAGCTTGCCGCCAACATGGCGCAGCTCGGCGGGAAGGGCGACCTCGATGAGTGCCGTGCCGCCGTGCGCGAGCAGGTCGGCAACGGCGCCGCCTATGCCAAGTTCTGCGAGATGGTGGAGGCTTTGGGCGGCGATGCTGCAGCGCTTGCCGACCCCGCGTTGCTCCCGCAACCCGCCTGCTCACGCGAGGTGCACGCACCGCGCGGCGGCTTCATCTACGCGATGGACACCGAGCTCGTGGGCACGTCATCCGTCGTGCTCGGTGCCGGCCGCGCCAAGAAGGAGGATGGCATCGACTATGCCGCTGGCATCGTGCTTTCCAAGAAGACGGGCGATGCGGTAGAGGAGGGCGATACGCTTGCCACGCTCTATGCAGCAAGCGAGGCTCTTCTTGACGATGGTGCGCGCATGCTGCTCAGCGCCTACGACATCCGCGACGAGAGGCCCGAGCCGCGCCGCCACTTCTACGCGCGCGTCTCCCGCGACGGTGTCGAACGCCTCTGATCAGCAAGCTGGAGGCGATCCTCCGGGAATACCGCTGCCTGTCCCACGTAGATTCCGAGAACCCACTCGGATGCGCATCGTTTCGGACGTACCTGAGAGCAATTTGGAGTTGTAGGAAGATTTGGGGGACGGCTTCGAATCTCGCTCATTGCCAACAGGCCTTTCTTGCTCCTTTCTGGGCAGCGGAACGATTTCTTCCCCCAAATCTTCCTACAACTCCAAATTGCTCTCAGGTGCCCTTGCCGCAGGGGGTCCCAGCCGCCTAGAGGGC
>JAKPQM010000018.1 GCA_029546925.1 Actinomycetes bacterium | reverse complement strand
CTGCACCTCGTCGGTGGTGAGGGCGTCGAGACCGCAGCCGAACGAGATGAGCTGGATGAGATCGAGGTCGTGACGCTGCGCCACGAAGCGGGCAGCGCGATAGAGGCGCGAGTGGTACATCCACTGGTCGACGACACGAATCGGGCGCTCGGGACCTATCTTGTGGGCCACCGCATCCTCGGTGAGCACGGCGAAGCCGAAGGAGTTCACGAGCTCGGGGATAGCGTGGTTGATCTCGGGGTCGTTGTGGTAGGGACGACCCGCGAGCACGATGCCGTGCGCATCATGCTCCTCGATCCACGCAAGCGCCTCGTCGCCCGCCTCGCGCATGTCCTGCTTGAACTTGAGGTCCGCTTCCCAGGCAACGTTCACGGCCGCATCGATCTCGGTGCGGGTGATGCGACTGCCCTTGAAACGCCCTTTGCCCTCGGCGGCCTCGCGCTCGCGCTGCTCGGAGACAAGCTCGTAGAGCCTGCGCTTGAGCTCGTTCTTCTTGTCGTAGGGAATGAAGGGGTCCATGTACTGGACATGTTTGTGTGCGAGCTCATCGACATTCAAGCCGAGCGCCTGAGGATAGCTCATGACGATGGGGCAGTTGTAGTGGTTGGTAGCGGTGTCGTCCTCCTTGCGCTCCCAGCGGATGCAGGGCATCCAGATGAAATCGGGATCCTTGGCCAGCAGGTTCATGATGTGGCCATGGGAGAGCTTGGCCGGATAGCACACGCTCTCGGAGGGCATGGACTCGATGCCGGCATCGTAGGTCTTGCCGCTCGTCTGGTCGGACAGCACCACCGAGAAGCCCAGCTCCGTGAAGAACGCGTGCCAGAAGGGATAGTTCTCGTACATGTTGAGCGCACGGGGAATGCCCACGGTGCCGCGCGGCGCGGTGTCTGCATCCAAGACCTCGCGATCGAAGATGAGCTCGTTCTTGAACTTGAAGAGGTTGGGCGCTTTGAGCGCGCCCTTCTCGCGCGTCCGGCCCGCACCCTTCTCGCAGCGGTTGCCCGTGATGAAGCGGCGCCCACCGCCGAAATCGTTGATGGTGAGCAGGCAGTTGTTCTCGCAGAGCCCGCAGTGGGCGTTGGTCAGCTTGACCGTGAGGGCGCCCAAGGCCTCGGCGGAAAGCACCGTCGAGACGCCCTCTGCCCCTGCACGATCACGGGCGAGAAGGGCTGCGCCGTAGGCGCCCATGGTGCCCGCGATATCGGGACGGATGACATCGCGGCCGGTCAAGAGCTCGAAAGCGCGCAGGGTCGCATCGCTCATGAAGGTGCCGCCCTGCACGACGCAGTATGCGCCGATCTCATCGAAGTCGCGGAGCTTGATGACCTTGAAGAGGGCATTCTTGATGACCGAGTAGGAGAGGCCCGCCGCAACGTCGCCGATGGTCGCGCCCTCCTTCTGCGCCTGCTTGACGCGGGAGTTCATGAAGACCGTGCAGCGGCTGCCCAAATCGACGGGCATCTCGGCGGTAAGAGCCGCCTGGGCGAATTCCTGCACCGTCATGTTCATGGAATCGGCGAAGCTCGCGATGAAGGAGCCGCAACCCGAGGAGCAGGCCTCGTTGAGCATGATGTGCTCGATGACGCCATCCCTGACCTGCAGGCACTTCATGTCCTGACCGCCGATGTCCAAGATGAAGTTGACGTCGGGCACGAAGGCCTTGGCCCCCCGCAGGTGCGCCACGGTCTCGATCTCGCCCGAGTCGGCGCGGAGCGCTTGGATGAGCAGGGCTTCTCCATAGCCCGTGGTGGTCACGTGGCCGATCGCGCAACCGGCGGGCAGCTTGGCGTAGATATCGTTCATGATGGTCTTGGCGGTGCCGAGCACGTCACCGTTGTTGTTGTCGTACCAAGTGTAGAGAAGCTCGCCGGCCTCACCGACCACGGCGGCTTTCATCGTGGTGGAGCCTGCGTCGATGCCGATGAACACGCGGCCCTGGTAACTGGCCATATCGCCCTTGGGCACGACCTGCCGGGCATGGCGGGCGCGGAACTCCGCAAGTGCCGCCTCATCCTCGAAGAGGGCGGGCAGGCGCGGGACCTCCGAGCCCTGGACGTCTTTGAGCTTATCGAGCGAGTCGATGACCTCGGCGAAGGTGACGTATTTCTCGGACTCGCCCGCAAGGGCCGCTCCCGTGGCCACGAAGAGATGGGCGTTCTCGGGAACGATGCGGTGCTCCTCGTCGAGGTCGAGCGTGATGTAGAAGCGCTTGCGCAGCTCGGAGAGGTACTGGAGCGGACCGCCCAAAAACGCGACGTAGCCGCGGATAGGATGACCGCAGGCAAGGCCGGATACCGTCTGGTTGGCAACAGCTTGGAAGATGGATGCCGCGATATCCTCGGGGCGGGCGCCCTCGTTCAAGAGCGGCTGCACGTCCGACTTGGCAAAGACGCCGCAGCGGCTTGCGATGGGGTGGATGCGCTCGGAACCCTTGGCGAGCTCGTTCAGGCCCGGGGCATCGATCTTCAGAAGCGACGCCATCTGGTCGATGAAGGCTCCCGTGCCGCCGGCGCAGGTACCGTTCATGCGCTGCTCGATGCCGTTATCGAAGTAGATGATCTTGGCATCCTCACCGCCGAGCTCGATGGCAACATCGGTCTGGGGGATGAGCGTCTCCACGGCTCGTTTCGACGCGATGACCTCCTGCACGAACTCGAGATCGAGCCACTTGGCGAGCAGCATGCCGCCCGAGCCGGTGATCGAGACGCGCATCGGCGCATCGCCGACCACCTTCCGAGCGCGGATGAAGAGCTCCTTCGCGGTGGCGCGCACATCGGTGTGGTGGCGCTCGTAGTTGGCATAGACGAGCTGGTTGCCCTCGTCGATGACGGCGAGCTTGACCGTGGTCGAGCCCACGTCGATGCCGAGGCGCAGGCGACGGTCCGAAAGGTCGGTCCCAGTCGCCGGTTTGAGCTCGGCGCCGTCGGCAACGAGTTCGAGAGCGGTGATGTCAGCCATGGTTTTCTCCCTGATTCAGCAGCACGGATAGTGCAAAGCGCGGAATATCGAGGTCGATGGGGGTGCCGTAGAGGTCGCCCGGTCGGACGAACATGAGCGCGGTCATGAGACGCGCCATAGCATCCACGCTCTCGCGCATCCCGCCTGCAAGCCAGCGCACGAGGACGCCCGCCTCAGCGGAGATGGCGAACGAGAGGTAGTAGTCGAAGAAGGGGCCGAGGGCGCGGACGTCGATGCCTTCGAGGGCGCGGGCGGCGATGATCTCGTGGACCATGGCCTTGATGCGCTCCACGAACGCGGGGTCTCCGCCTTGGCCCATGAGCGGAGCGAGGTAGCTCCCACGCTCCTTGAAGAAGCGCAGGAACTCCAGGGAGCCCGGGCAGGGCTCGGCGGCATCGATAGCCGCTTTGAGCTCGGGAAGGTGCACGGCGGCAAGCCGGGCGACAACGGGTTCGAACTCGGCGACCGTCTCGCGCTCGATGGCATCCACCAAGCCGGGGATATCGCGGTAATGGGAATAGAAGGTGCGGCGCGTGACGTCGGCACGCTCCGTCACTGCCGTCACCGTCACGCGGGACAGATCGCCCATCGCATCGATCTCCGCCGCCAAGGCGCTGCGGAGCGCGGCACGGGTGCGGATCGCACGCCTATCGGTGCTCGTCGCGGGAGGCGTATCAGACGCATAGCTGGTTCTCATGATCCCCTCTCAGGATACCGCGCGCGTTAATCCACTCGTTATTTCTCACTTTGAGAATTATTGCACAATACGAGAAATAATTTGGTTTGCTATAGGAGCCGAACGACAATCTCCATAGATGACTGGGCGTGGCATACGCCAGCGCCATGTCCGGCGTCCCCCGGTCGCATCTGGATATAGGTTTCGAGACAAAAAACTGCCGCTATCGGTCTCGAAACCCATATCCAGACGGATCGAGCGAGACGTGCGGCGCTGGGGCCTCACCCGATATCGATTCCCAACCAGCGCTCGGCATTTCTCCAGCACATGCGCTCCATATCGGACTCGGAGAAGCCGATCGAGCGGAACCGCTCCAGCTCGGACACCGGATTCCACATGGGGAAATCCGACCCGAAGAGGATGCGGTCGGAACCGTATAGCTCGCAGAGCTCGCGCGTGCGGCGCAATCCCAAGAACTTCATCGAACTCGACATGTCGAGGAAGCAGTGCTCGTCCTCGAGGTACTCGAGCGCCAAATCCTGCACGGACCAGCCACCGAAGTGCGCAGCGCACACCTTAAGCTGCGGAAACTCGTGCAGGATGCGCTTCATGCGACTCGGATGCGAATAGTCGTAGCGGTAGTCGCCGCAATGGACGAGCAGTGCCAGGCCCATACGCTCGCAGATCTCATACACATGCATGAGACGCGGGTCATCCATGTCGACGCGTTGCGTGTCGGGATGGAGCTTCACACCGAGAAGCCCCAGCCCGCTGGCGCGATTCAACTCGGTTTGCGGATCCTCGAAGTCCTGATGCATGGCGGCGAGGCCCCTGAGGCGAGGCAAGGCGCTGCATGATTGCGCGATGAAGTCGTTGATGGGGGCCACGGTTTGCGGCTTGACCGCAACGGAGCACACCACGCTATGCGAGATATCCGAATCTGCGCAAAGATCCATCAGACACGCCACCGATCCCTCATGGGCGCTCATCGGAATATCGTAGAAGAGCCCGACGCTCTCGGTCGCACGCTGGGCGATCTTGTCTGGATAGATATGCGCGTGCATGTCGATAACGGGCACGGGAAGGTCCTTCCTGCGGCGATTTCCATAGAAGAGCATAGCAGGCCCATAGCGTAAAACCTGGGAATAACTCATAATGGAAACCATGATTACCACATTTGCCGAGCTCAGGCTTGATGAGCAGATTCTCTCCGGGGTGGAGTCCCTCGGCTTCGCAGAACCGACCCCCGTCCAGAGCCAGGCTATTCCCCTCGTGCTCGAGGGACGCGATCTCGTAGCCTCGGCGCAGACCGGCACCGGCAAGACCGCAGCATTCGTGCTGCCCGTGCTGCAGCTCATCGCAGGGTTTGCAGCCAGTGGACAGCCTCCCATATCCGAAGCGGTAGCCGAGACGCTTGACACGACACCAGACGTTGGAGAGAAGAGCGCCGAGGCCGGACAACCCCCTCGCAAGCGGAGGCGCAGCCGCAGACGACGCAAAGACGCGGGAACCTCCGCCGCAGGCGGCCACAGTCCGCTCGCGCTGGTGGTAACCCCCACGCGCGAGCTCGCACAGCAGATCGAGCGCGTCACCTCAGCCGTATGCGAGAAGACCGGGCAGCGTGCGGTCATCGTCATCGGCGGAACACGCTTCGACCAGCAGCTGAAGAACCTCGCGCGCGGCTGCGACCTGCTCGTCGCCACACCAGGACGCCTCATCGACCTTGTGGAGCGCAAGGCTGTCGACCTGTCGCAGATCCGCATACTCGTGCTCGACGAGGCCGATCGCATGCTCGATATGGGCTTCTGGCCGAGCGTCCGCCGCATCATGCGCTCCCTGCCCAAGAAACGCCAGACGCTGCTCTTCTCCGCGACCATCCCCCAGAGCATCAGGAGCACCATCGATGCGATGCTGCACGACCCCGCATACGTCGAGATCGCACGGGTCGGCGAGACCGCGGCAACCGTGGAGGAACACCTCTGCCCCGTCACGCAGGGCCAGAAGGCCCTCCTTTTGCAGGACATCATCCGTACGGGAGGAGCAGAGCAGGGCTCGGGCCTCGAACGCGTGCTCGTGTTCTGCCGCACCAAGCAACGCGTGGACGATATGCGCAAAGCCCTCGCAAAAGCGGGCTTCGATGTAGAGGAGATGCACTCGGACCGCACTCAGAAGGCGCGCATCAAAGCGCTCGAGCGCTTCCGCGAGGGCAGGGTGCAGGTGCTCGTGGCAACCGATATCATGAGCCGCGGGATCGACGTGAGCGGGATCGACGCCGTCATCAACTTCGATGTGCCGCTCGACCCCGAGGATTACGTCCACCGTATCGGACGCACGGGCCGCGCCGGTGCAGCCGGGCATGCCTACACCTTCGTCGCACCCGACGAGCTGACACCGCTTCGTGAGATCGAGTACTTCACCGGCAAGCTCATCCCCCTCTGGGACCAGCCGGGGTTCTCCTATGACGAGCATCGCATTATCCCCAATCAAGCTCGCTCCGCTGTGAGGCCCAAACGCATGATGTTCTCAGGGTCGAAGATGAGGGGGCGCGGACCATCCGGCAGGCGGTTCGGAAGCCGCTGATCACGCTCTTCGCGCTGCATGGCGCAGATGGGCATGCACTTGGCACGCAGACACGATCGCACGCTGCCGCACACGCATGCCATGGGCTACACTTATAGGCGCGATTGTCACACAACGAACTCGGAGGCCCCATGGCACAGCTCCTCGGCATGTTCGTGCTCGCCCTCGCCCCTATCATCTGGTTGGTCATCGGCCTATGCATCCTCAAGTTGGAGGCATACAAGGCGAGTATCGGGGCGCTCGCCGTGGCAGCCATCTGCGCCCTCGCCATCTGGAACATGCCCGCAATCGATATGGTTACCGCCGCACTCGAGGGATTCGCGATGGCCATCTGGCCCATCGTCATCGTCATCATCGCTGCGGTCTTCGCCTATAACCTCACCGTGCACACGGGTGCCATGGAGACGATCAAGCGCATGCTCTGCTCGGTCTCGGCAGACCGCCGCGTGCTCGTGCTGCTCATCGCCTGGTGCTTCGGCAATTTCCTCGAGGGGATGGCGGGCTTCGGCACTGCCGTGGCCATTCCCGCGAGCATGCTCGTCGCGCTCGGACTCGACCCGATAACCTCGATCCTCTCCTGCCTCATCGCCAACGGCGTGCCCACGATGTTCGGCTCCATCGGCATCCCCACCACCACGCTCGCCGCCATCACGGGCCTCGACCCGATACAGCTTGCGTTTACCCAAGCGCTCCAGGTCTTCCCCTTCACGCTGGCATGCCCCGTGCTCATCGTGATGCTTGTGGGCGGAGGTCCCAAGGCGTTGCGCGGCGCGATTCCAGTCACCCTCATCGCAGGTCTTTCGTTCGCCATACCCGAAGTGCTCACCGCCCGCTTCATCGGAGCCGATCTGCCCGACGTCGTAGGCGCGGTGTGCTCGCTGATCGCCACCTTCGCCTTCGCCCTCTCCATGAAGGAGCGCGCGGTACCCGAGGAGCACCGCATGGAGATTGCCGGCGCCGGCAAAGCCATCGATGCGGGAGAAGCTCTGCGCGCATGGGCTCCGTTCATCCTGATCTTCGTCGTGCTCATGCTCACGAGCAAGCTCTTCCCCACCATCAACGGCCCGCTCTCGTCGATCAAGACCACGGCCAACATCTATGCGGGCGACCCGGACGCCACGCTCACCTTCTCGTGGGTAAACACCCCCGGTGTGCTGATATTCCTCTGCGGTATCGCAGGCGGTGCCATCCAAGCTTGCCCACCTGCCGAGATGGCCCACGTCTTCGTCCAAACCTGCAAACAGATGAGCAAGACCGTGGTCACGATGCTCGGCGTGCTCGCATGCGCCAAGATCATGGGCTACTCGGGCATGATCTCGAGCATCGCCTCATTCTTCGTGGGAACGCTCGGGAATCTGTATCCTTTGGTCGCGCCCCTGCTGGGTGCGCTCGGCACCTTCGTGACCGGCTCGGGCACTTCGAGCGAGGTTCTTTTCGGCAACGTGCAGGTGCAGGCGGCGAGATCGATCGGCGTCGATCCCTTGTGGCTCGCAGCATCCAACTCGCTCGGCGTCAGCGCGGGGAAGATGATCTCGCCGCAGAATATCGCCATCGGCTGCGCAGCATGCAATCTCACCGGCAAGGACGGCGAGATCCTCGGCCGCATCGCGCCGTATGCGTTCGCATTCGCGCTCTGCATGTCGATCCTGATCTTCGCGTTCGCATAAGCGGTTTTCGAGGAGCGACGGGGCGATCGTCCCTTCATGCGTTCGTATCGCATCCCCAGCATTCCCGTCCATCCCATCTGGATATGCGTTTCAAGACAGAATCGGGCGGAATTATGTCTGAAAACCTATATCCAGATGGAGCAGGCCATCCCCGGGGCGAAACGGGAACCCATCTGCCAAACCGCATCGCATGCGCTCGGCCCCAGCGCGGAAGATAGTTGCCTCCCCGCACGGCCAGATCCGATGAGAGTGGATTATGATACTGACATACGCGCATTCGCACAGCGCCTGTTGGGAGGAAACGTGTTCGAGCCCGTGACTTTTGCCGGCATCACCCTGCCGCTCATCAGCTTCATCCTGTTCGGTGCTGCCCTCGCGTTCCTCCTCGTCGTGCAGGTTGCGCGCACTATGATCTCAAACAAGCTGCAGAATCTCTTCGCGAGCAAGCTCTACGACGAATTCCTCGACACCGTTGACGAGCCGCTCACGCGCTTCTTCATCCCCGCATACAACCGCACCTACCTGCGTCTGAACGCTTTCATGGCCAAAGGAAGCGTCGAGAAGGCCATGGAAGCCTTCGACCAGCTCCTTGCCATGAGATCAACGCGTGCGCAACGCGATGACCTGCTCTTCAAGGCCTTCCAGTTCTACATGCAGCAGGAGGACTTCAAGGGCGCGAAGGCTGTACTCGATGAGATGCAGTCCTACGGACGCCATGAGAAGCGCGTCGAGGAATGCGTGCAGGCCTATGAGATCTTCGGCAACAACTCCTACGCCTATATCGATGAGATGGAAGCGGCCTTCGATGAGGCGCCCTATGCGCTCAAGGTGAGCTATGCCCTCATGCTCGCCGCACAGTACGCCAGCAAGAAGGACGGGGAGGCTGCCGAGAAGTGGCAGGATACGGCCCGCGAACTGCTCGAGAACCCGCCCAAGAAGGGTCCGGCTGAGACCAGATAGCCCTCTGCCTCAGCCATCCATCTGGCTCTTGACGAATTCTTTGAAGAACGGGAGATCCACGCCCACGGCGCTTCGTCCCCGTTTGCCGATGATGCCCTGCTCGGTAAGGCGCGACCGGTACTTGGATGCGTAATTGGCGGCCACGCCCATGCGCTCGGCGATATCCTTCATGCTGCTCGGTCCCTCATCGACAAGCATCGCCTCGAGGAAACGGATGTCTCCTGCAGACAGGCTGCTGTACGTTGCCACCAGAACGCCGCGCGTGTACTCATCGCGAGCGAGCAGCACCCCGTCTTGAGCATCGCGCAGGGTGATGTTCTTCTGGAAAGGATCGCACGCCCACATCCTGAATCCGATCAGCTGGATGAGGTAGGGATAGCCGAGCGAAGCCTCGGCAGCGTAGTCAAGAGCATCGGGATCGATAGTGCGCCGATGGTCCTCGATCGTCCGCCTGAGAGCGACCGAGGCCTCTGCCAAGGATGCGTTCTCCAGCTTGACGAGCGATGCACGTCGCAGGAACGAGATGTCCTCGTGGCTCAGGAGCTGCGAGACATCGTGGGGCAGGCCCGCCATGAGCAGGGCGACCTTGCGCCCCTCTCCTATGAAGTGCTGGAAGACCGATACGAGCTCGACCATCTCCGCAGTCGCCTTGGCCTCGTCGACCGCGATGAGCAAGCCGGCATCGTGCTCTGCAAGCTGATCGAGCACGAACATCATGCTCGAACGCCAGTTGGGCGTATCGGGCTTCGGATTCTCCCAGCTGATCGAGAACAACGAGCTTATCCCCAAGCTGGTGAGCTGCGGCGATTCGGAATCGATGAGATGCTCCCCATCTGATAACGCGCGCTGGAGGATGTCGGTGAGCATCCCCGGGATGGCGGATGTATTGATACCTATCCAGCCGCGCTCCCGTGCCATGTTGGTGAGATAGTGGAGCAGTGCGGTCTTACCCGTGCCGCGCGGCCCCGAGAAGAGCGAGAACAGCAGCGGGTTGCTCTCTTCCTCCACGAGCACGGTGGAGAAATCGGAGATGAGGCGGTCGCGCCCGGCAAAATAGGGCGGGACCTTGCCGAATATCGGCGTGAAGGGATTGAGGTATCTCTGGGCCATGCTTCGCCCTCCTCTCGGTGCTGCTGCGGACAGTCGGGAGTAACTGCTTTGATTTTCGCATATTTTGCTATGCTTCGCAAGATTTGCTCATCTTAGCAAACTGTATACGAGGCGACCCCGACCAGCGGAAGGGGGCTAGCCGAGAAGGCGTACCTCGGGCTCGAGACGCACGCCGGACTGCTCCTCAACCTCATCCTGCACGTGGGCGATCAACGCACGCACGTCTGCCGCCGTCGCACCGCCCGTATTGACCACGAAACCCGCATGCTTGGTCGAAACTGCGGCACCGCCTATCTGGAAACCCTTGAGACCCGCATCGGAGATGAGCTTGCCTGCGAAATAGCCTTCGGGGCGCTTGAAGGTGGAGCCGGCGCTTGGAAGCTCGAGCGGCTGCTTCTCCGCACGTCGGGCAGTGAAGTCATCCATCTTGGCGCGGATATCATCGGGGTCGCCCGCATGCAGGCCGAAGGTCGCAGAGACAACCACCATGCCCTCATCGGCGATACGGCTCTGGCGATACCCCAAGTCGAGCTCGTCGACATCGAGCGTGTCGAAGCTCCCATCCGCTCGTATGACGCGCACAGATTTGAGCACGTCGGCCATGCAGCCGCCATAGGCGCCCGCGTTCATGTAGCATGCGCCGCCCACGCTGCCGGGTATGCCGCAGGCGAATTCGAGGCCCGCAAGACCCAACTCGCAGGCCATCTCGCTCGCCTCACGCAATGCCACGCCTGCTTGGCAGCACATCTCGGATCCATCGAGGGTGACCCCCACAAGATCGTGGGCAAGCCCGATGACCACGCCATCGAAACCATCATCCGATACAAGCAGGTTGGATCCTGCGCCCAGCACGAAGAACGGCATGTCCGCCGCACGGCAAGCCTCGATGCAGTCGCGGATCTCCTCGGGATCGTCTGGAATGACGTAGAACGCCGCAGGGCCCCCGATCTCAAACGTGGTGTGCCTGCTCATGGGCTCGTCGGCGAGCACCCGCTCCTCCCCCACCAGCGAACGGAGCTTCCAAGAGAGAGACTGCCTATCCGAGTCCGAGTCCGTCATCCTTCGTACACATCCCTTCGCGAGGATAAGGGCGCTGCCTACGTGCGGTTTGATTCTAGATGCCCCCTCGAAAGCACGCAAGCCCCTCTGCACGATCTGCAACTCCATCAGAACATCATGTCGACAGACAGGGTGTATGAGTGATATGTTCAAATGCAACTACTGACATGTTGTCAAATGTCGCAGTCGTGCCAATAGAAAGAGAGCCCCATGGGGAATAGAGTCACCATCCAAGATATCGCAGACAACCTCGGCCTGTCCCGCAACACCGTGTCGAAAGCACTCAACAACTCGGACGGCCTCGCAGAGTCGACGCGCGCACAGATCCTCCAGAAAGCCATGGAGATGGGCTACAAGCAGTTCGCGTACGCGAACTCGATCCTAGGGCTGCAGCAGACGGAGCTTCCCACCACAATGCTGGCCGGTATGACCGATCGACGCGAGATCGCACTTCTCTCCACAACATACCTCGCTGCCCCGCACTTCTCATCGCTCATGCTCGATGCGCTTCAAAACGAGCTCTCGCTGCTCGGATTCACGCTGAACTCCCATCGGGTGAACATGGAGAACCTCGCCGACCTCACCCTTCCCATGACCTTCGACGAGAGCCGCGTCGCCGCGATCATCTGCATCGAGATGTTCGACTACGCCTACGATCAGATGCTGTGCGGGCTGGGCATTCCCACGCTGTTCGTGGACGGCCCCGCAAAGGCACGGGGCGAAAACCTGCCCTCCGACCAACTGTACATGGACAACACCACCGAGATCCTCCGTTTGGTCCACGAGATGATCGGGCAAGGCTGCACGCGCATCGCGTTCATCGGCAACCATCTGCATTGCCAATCGTTCTTCGAGCGCTACACCGCATTCCGCACCGCCATGATGCTCGCAGGCATCCCCGTCGAGGAGCGCAGCTGCATCCCCTTCAACTTCGTCCACGATATAGGGCGGGAGATGGCGCGGCTGCCGGAGCTGCCCGAGCTCTTCATCTGCGCGAACGACTTCGTCGCCATCGACGCCCTCCAAGCCCTCAGGAAGCTCGGTTTCGACGTCCCGCGCGATGTGCTCCTCGCGGGGTTCGACGATTCCGCCGAATCGCGCGTGTGCATGCCGCCGCTCACCACGATACACATCCACACCCAGGTCATGGCCTACTCCGCCCTCGAGCTCCTCCGTACGAGGATGAAGGAACCCGACTTGAACTACCGTCAGGTCTACACCGAGACGGACCTTATCTGGCGCGCATCGACGGAGCGGGAGACCACGTAAGGGAAGCTCCCGGCTCACACGATGATCTCTCCCAGCGGATGCGCTCTACCGGAGGGACTATATGCAGTAGTGTGCAAATGCACTATAATTTGATTTGCAAACGCCACGTTTCATCCAGCATGGCGTTTTACCAGGAAGAAGCGCAAAACCGTATCGCCCTGTCGCAGGAGTGGCTGTATGAATATCTTTTCGTATGACAGCAAATTCAGCCAGGTACTCCTGAAAATAGCGTACGGATGCTTCCTCAACGTGCTGTGGATCGCCTGCTCGCTGCCTATCATCACCCTAGGTGCCTCGACCGCCGCCCTCTATGCGGTCACCCTGAAGATCGTCGACAACGAGGAGGGCAACGTCACCAAGCAGTTCTTCCAGGCGTTCAAGGAGAACTTCAAGCAAGCAACGGCCATCTGGCTCGTCCTGCTCGCCATCGGCCTTTTCCTCGGTGCAGACGCCTTCATCCTCGTCCGCCTGCGCGATTCGTCGACCGAAGCGCTTTCTGTCGTGTGGACGATTATCCTTGCCATGGTCATCGCATGTTTCGTGATCTACGCCATCGTGCTCATGTACGTCTTTCCCCTCGTTGCCCGCGTTGAGAACACCAACCTCAACATGGTGAAAAACGCCCTGCTCATCGGAATCCGCTACCTGTTCTGCACGATCTTGATCTTTGCCATCCACTTCGCCATGTTCGTCGTCATCGTCAGGTTCTTCACACCCCTCGCCCTATTCGCCGAAGGTCTCTGCGCCCTGCTCAGCTCGTACCTGCTCTCACCGGTCATCAAGGCATGCTCTAAGCCGGCTTCTCCCAATCCGGAGGAAGGCGGGGAAGGGGGAGCACGATGAGGCTGCCACCCGAGGAGCGCGCAGCCCATCGGGCCGCCTTCGCAGCGATGAGCATGCCGGAGCGGCTCGACTACATCTTCTCGTATTACAAGCTCGAACTGGTCATCGCCCTCATCGCCGCAGTCGTTGCGGGGACCATCGTCGTGCGGACGCTCACGCATAGAGACGCTGTGCTGTACCTGGCCTACGCCAACGTTGCCGCAGGAAGCGATCTCGACGAGGTGCTCGGCGAGGGATTCGTCGCCCATCTCGGACTTGATGCGCGCGAAAACGAGGTGTATCGATACCGTGATCTCTTTCTTTCCGACGAAGCCGACGTCGCAGACCACCGATACGCCTATGCGTCCCGGATGAAGATCCTCGGTGCGATAGATGCCAGACAGCTGGACGTCGTCATCATGAGCGAAGGCGCGTACAGCATCCTCTCCTCGGCCGGTTGCCTTGCCGACCTCTCTGAGATCATCTCCGAAGCCGACCCCGAAGCACGGGAGTCCCTCATACCGCATCTCGTCTCCAACGAGGTCGTCATCGAGGACAACATGATCGAATATAATCTGGGCGAGGCGGATACCTACGAGGCGACGGTCATAGAGGTCGCAAACGCGATCGATGTCACCGGTCTGGCGCTCTTCGAGGGCATCGGCCTCGACGGGCACGCGTACCTCGGGGTCATCGCGAACAGCCCAAGGCATGACACGGTCGTCAGCTACCTCGAATACCTTGCCGGTACCACCCCCTAGCAGGCTTTCCTTACGTCGAGCGAATGGAGTCGCCATGGCATTCTCGAACAAGATCATGCTCATCACCTACGCCGACAGCCTCGGCAAGAACCTCCGCGAGCTCAAAGAGGTTCTCGACGAGCATTTCGACCGAGCTGTGGGAGGTGTCCATATCCTCCCGTTCTTCCCCTCCTCTGCCGACCGAGGCTTCGCTCCGATGCGCTACGACATCGTGGATCCCGCATTCGGTACTTGGGAGGACGTACGCGCCATCGGCGGGCGCCGCTTCCTCATGTTCGACTTCATGATCAACCACATCTCGCGTCAGTCGCCGTTTTTCCAGGATTTCCTGGAGAAGGGGGACGACTCCGAGTTCTCCGATTTCTTCATCCGCTACCAAGATTTCTGGGAGGGGGGCTTCCCCACCCAGGAGCAGGTCGATGCCATCTACAAGCGCAAGCCCCGGGCGCCTTACGTGGAGATCGAGCATGCTGACGGAACGGCTGAGAAGGTATGGTGCACCTTCGGCGAGGAGCAGATCGACATCAACGTGCGATCAAACAGGGCCCGCCGCTTCTTCTCCGACACGCTGCGTCTCATGGCCGAGAACGGCGCGGACATCATCCGCCTCGACGCCTTCGCCTATGCCTGCAAGCAACCGGGCACCAGCTGCTTCTTTGTCCAGCCCGAAACAGGAGAGCTGCTCGATGACATGCAGGACATCCTCGGCCCGGACATCACCATCCTGCCGGAGATCCATGAGCACTACTCCATCCAGATGCGCGTCGCGGAGATGGGCTACTGGATCTACGACTTCGCACTGCCCGTGCTCACGCTCCACGCTCTGTACACGGGGGACGGGACCTACCTCAAGCGCTGGCTCGAGATGAGTCCGAAGCACCAGTTCACGACGCTCGACACCCACGACGGCCTGGGCATCGTCGATGTGAGGGACCTCCTTCCCGACAGCGAGATCGAGGCAACCAAGGAGCACATGTTCTCACACGGGGCCAATGTGAAGCGCATCTACAACACCGAGAAGTACAACAATTTGGACATCTACCAGATAAACACCACCTACTACTCGGCGCTCGGCAACGATGATGCCGCCTATCTGCTCGCCCGCGCCATCCAATTCTTCGCACCGGGCATCCCCATGATGTACTACGTCGGCCTTCTCGCAGGCGAGAACGATATCGATCTCCTCGAGAAGACGAAGGAGGGGCGCAACATCAATCGACACTATTACTCGAAGGAAGAGATCGCCGAGGAGCTGCGCCGCCCGGTTGTGCGCGATCTCATCGGGCTCATGGAACTGAGGAACGAACATCCCGCCTTCGATTACGATGGCGGCATGGAAGTCGAGCTCCCTGCCCCGGGTAGGCTTTCCATCCGCCGAACCTCCGGGGATTTTTGGGCGCAGCTCGATGCTGACTTGATCGCGAAAACCTATAAGATCGCGCTCTCGTAGGCGCAGGGCCCGCCGAGAGCACCTTCGCCCCATCCAATGCCTTCCGCAAAGATGAGGCGGGAATCCGGTTCGATGTGGAGACGCAGATGAGCGAAGAATACAACAGCGCCCGAAAGGCGGGGAGGCGCCAGATGAAGGAGGCCCTCTCGCGGGGCGAGAACCCGTTTCTCCCCTCCCTTGACGGCATCATCCCCGACCATGCCTCCACCGAGGGGATACCCGTCGGCACCATCGATATCCCGCTCTCGCTCATCGCGGGTACGAGGACGCGTGGCCGCAGCAGCATGTTCTCGTGCGGTTTTCTCCCCATCGCAGACCCTGGGTCGGAATTCGCCGCCAAGTGGTCGGCCCTCTATGACGCCCAGGTCAACGAAGGCATCCGCGATCCGATCGTGGCGTACGAGTATCTGCAGCGCTTCTATGTAGCCGAGGGCAACAAGCGCGTATCGGTCCTGCGCTGGCTCGACAACCCGACTATAACCGCGCACGTCACGCGTGTCATGCCGCGCAGGGCAGAGGATGCAGAGGCCGACAGCTATCGCGAATTCCTCGAGTTCTATCGCATCGCTCCGATCTACGGATTCTTCTTCTCCGAGGCGGGCTCGTTCGCGCGGATGGCGCGGCTCTTGGGACGCGACCTCGAAAGTCCTTGGCCGGAGGATGAGGTCAAGCGCTTGGAGACGGCCTACCGCCTCTTCGAACGCTCCTTCAAGAGCAACGGTGGAAGCTCGCTCCCTTTAACCTCTGCCGATGCCTTCCTCGTCTACCTGCAGGCTTACGCCACATCAGACCCGCTTCGCGTGTCCGCCCGCACTATGGGCGAACGCGTGAAGCACATCTGGAGCGAGTTCGTGGCCGCCTCACCCGACAAGCCCATCGACTACGTGGAGCATCCTCCCGAGGGCAAACCGAGGATCATCCCCGCGATCAAGGGCCTCGTGCTTCCGGTGAAGCCCCTCCGCGTGGCATTCATCTACGATAGGAGCTCCCAGACCTCGGGATGGGTCGCCCTCCACGAACAGGGCAGGCTCGATCTCGAGAAGCGCCTCGCCGGCCAGGTGGAGACCATCGCCTTCCCATCCTGCGCGAGCGAAGGAGCCTTCGACGATGCGGTCGAGGCTGCGATCGCAGATGGCAGCACGCTCATCGTGACGTCCTCGCCGCGCCAGTTCGAGCAGACCGTTCGAGCCGCCGTCGCCCATCCGGATCGGAGGTTCATCAATTGCTCGATCAACCTCTCGAGCAATGCCGTCCGCACCTTCTATGCGCGGATGTACGAGGTCAAGTTCGTCATGGGCGCCCTCGCGGCAAGCCTCGCAGAGAATCATCGCATAGGCTATCTGGCCTTCTCCCCTATCTACGGCAGCATTTCCGAGGTAAACGCGTTCGCTCTTGGAGCTGCGCTCGTCGACCCCTATGCGACCGTCCACTTAAGATGGCTCTCGGCATCTGGAGAGAGCTGGGAACACGAGCTCCGCGACGCAGGAGCGAGCGTTATCGCGGGGCGCGACCATCCCGATCCCACGAATCCCGACGCCCCGCACGGACTGTATCGTATCGGCGAGGACGGTTCTGCCGAGAGCCTGGCAACCCCCGTATGGGACTGGGGCCGCTACTACGAGCTCATCGTGCGCTCGATAAAAAACGATACTTGGCCGAAAGGCGGTGTCGGTCGCAAGGAACGGGCGCTCAACTACTGGTGGGGCATGTCGTCGGGGGTCGTGAGACTCGATTTGGGAGAAGGCCTTGCCGCCGGGCAGCAGCGTCTCGCCGAACTTCTCGCAAGATCCATCGTCGACCGCCGCCTCCACCCCTTCGAAGGCGCACTCTTCGACCAACGCGGGATCCAAGTCAACCCGAAAGGATCCGCGATACCGTCGAACGAGCAGATCGCCAGCATGCGCTGGCTCAACAGCAACATCGCAGGACGCCTCCCGAAGAGCTGGGAGCTCTCGCGCGACGGCAGAGATGACGTCGAGATTTCGGGCGTGATATCGAGGCAGACCGACGAGGCGGGATAGCAGGATGCGCATCCTCGCAATTGCAGACAAGGAAGACGCGCTCCTGTGCAGCAGGATCGCCAACGGGGCGCGACGGCCTCCCGATCTCGTCATCTCATGCGGCGACCTACGTCCCGGATACCTCGACTTCGTTGCCACCACGGCAAATGCGCCGCTGCTGTATGTGCGCGGCAATCACGACACGGACGAGCGCGGGTATGCGGACATGGGGGGCACAGCCCTTGGAGACCGCATCGTCACCGTCAAGGGCATGCGCATCGCCGGCCTCGACGGTTCACTCGACTACCGCGCAGGAATCGTGGGTTTCAGCGAGGCGCAGATGAGGCGGAAAACGCTTCTGCTCGCCGCACGCGCCCGTCTGACGGGCGGCTTGGACGTGCTCGTAACCCACGCTCCGCCGCTTGGCTACGGCGACCTCGAAGACCGCCCGCACAGGGGATTCGCGTGCTTCAACTGGCTGCTCGATACCCTGCGACCGAAGATCCTGCTCCACGGCCACGTCCATCTCAGCTATGGGCTCGTGGCAAGGGAGCTCTCGCACCCGAGCGGGACACGCATCGTGAATGCCTGCGGCTTCTGGGAAGGCGAGCTCTAGGGCAGCATGCCGGTGCAAGAGGTACTCCCCTTCCAGCGGTACGGAGCGCCCCTCGCGAAGCGCACTATTGAATCGGTACGTTCCGCAAAACGTGTGTACGGTTCATGAAACGAACGCATACGCGGTGCAGAGAAAGAAGCAGCCCGCCTCACCTCTCGGCAAGACGGGCTGCTTCCGGAAGGAAGGGGAAGGGGGAGCAAGGTCACAGATCGTACTCTTTGCAGACGGGTTCGTTCTTATCGGCTGAGTCGGCATCGTACCAAATCAGATTATTGCTCGTTGCCTTATCGAAGAGCTGGATGAGCTCGGGTTTCGTGGTGAATTTGATGGTCGCACCCATCGAAACGTCGGCATCGAGGTCGACGGTGGGGACGACCATGACGACCTCGTCGTCACCGGACCGCGCATGGATGTTGTACTCGCTTCCCATCATCTCGCTGACTTCGATCGTCGCGGTAAGCTCGCCTTCGCCAACCGTCACATGCTGTGGGCGGATACCGGCGACGATGTCGCACGGCCCCTGAGCATTCTGCTTGAGCGCCTTCTGCTGGAAGTCGCTGAGTTTGAACCGGACGCCGCGGATCTCGGCATAGTAGGCGCCGTTCTCGAGGAGCAGCTTGGAGCCGTCGAAGAAGTTCATCACGGGCATGCCGATGAACCCCGCAACGAACAGGTTGACAGGCTTGCCGAAGACCTCCTGCGGCGTACCGATCTGGTTCACGAAGCCGTCCTTCATGATGACGATGCGGTCGCCCAAGGTCATGGCCTCGGTCTGGTCGTGCGTGACGTAGATGAAGGTGGTGTTGATGCGGTGGCGGAGCTTGATGATCTCGGCGCGCATCTGGTTGCGGAGCTTGGCGTCGAGGTTGGAGAGCGGCTCGTCCATGAGGAAGACCTTCGGGTCGCGGACCATAGCGCGGCCGATGGCCACGCGCTGGCGCTGGCCGCCGGAGAGGGCCTTGGGCTTGCGATCGAGGTACTGCGTGATATCGAGGATCTCCGCCGCCTCGTTGACCTTCTGCTCGATCTCGTTCTTGGGAGTCTTGCGCAGCTGGAGCGCGAAAGCCATGTTCTCGCGGACGGTCATATGGGGGTACAGGGCGTAGCTCTGGAAGACCATGGCGATGTCGCGGTCCTTCGGGGCCACGTCGTTCACGAGCCTGCCGTCGATGTAGAGCTCGCCGTCGGAGATGTCCTCCAAGCCGGCCACCATGCGCAGCGTCGTGGACTTGCCGCAGCCCGACGGGCCGACGAGCACGATGAACTCCTTATCGGCGATCGTGATGTTGACGTCATGCACGGCGGTAACGTCCCCATCGTAGACTTTCTTGAGGTCCTTCAGCACGACTTCGGACATTGCTCTTCCTTCCTCTTTCCCCAGCGCCTCTGCACTGAGTCGGTTTCGATGTCGTATTTCTCGACGTCCAGCACGGCCCTTCCGTCCGAGAAGAACGTGATGCGATCAGCGGAATGATCGGTTGGGATCATCATGGTGAGCACCCGCTCGCCGCCGTCGACGAATATCTCCACGCTGCAGCGGTCGAGCACGATCCTCAAATCGAGCGTCCCGTCGAAGTCGGGCACCGCGCAGGTACGGTGATACACGATCGCGCGGCGCAGTCCCGAGTGCTTGCGATTGAGCTTGAGCATGCGTTCCGCAGGCCAGAAGCTCAGCGACGTGTGGAAGCGCTCGTCTTGGGCGAACCAGATCGAAAACTCCCGATACGGCTCCGACTCATCGGAAGAACGGACCGTGAGCAAGAGATCGATAACCCGGCCGCTCACGCCTTCGAGGGAAAGCGCGCCTTCGAGATCCACGTCCCCGTAGGCCACGCGGTTTCTGCGGGCTTTCTCGAGCTCGCGAACGGGCTGCTGGTAGAGACGGCCATCACGTACGGAAAGCTCGCGGGGAAGCGTCATCTGGCCGAACCACGACTGTTCGCCACCCATGGCAATGGAATCCCAGTTCTGCATCCAAGCGATCATGATGCGACGACCGTCGGGGGACAGCATGGTCTGGGTAGCATAGAAATCGAGCCCGTAGTCGATCGCTTGGCGCGATTCCGCGACGAACTCCCCCGTCTCGCCATCGCGATGACCGAGTAGGCAGAGCGTCCCATTGCCGCTTATGAACTCATCTCCCTCGGGGAGCATGTTCTGGGGACTCACCAAAAGGACCTGCACGCCGTCGAGCTCGAAGGTGTCCGGACACTCCCACATGGTTCCGATCTGCATGTCGTTGCGGGCGAACACGCAGCCAAAATCCCAATGCAGGCCGTCTTCGCTCTTGAACAGGAGTATCTGGCCAAAGCCGGACTCGTCCAGACCAGCCACCACGCAGCGGAACGTGCCATCCCCCTCGATCCAGACCTTCGGATCGCGGAAGTGCTCCGTCGACATACCCTCGGGCAGAAGGGCCTCGTCGATCACGGGGTTGCCCTCGTACTTCTCATAGTCGATGCCATCGCCGAATGCGAGGCATTGCGTCTGCCGCATGGCGAGGGTGCCGTCGGGTTTTCTCCCCGCAGCAGCCACGCCCGTGTACATGAGCATGTGCCTTCCATCGGGAAGCGCGAGCGCACTGCCCGAGAAGCAGCCCGCGCCGTCATCATAGGGCTTATCAGGCGCAAGGGCGACGGGGAGGTAGTCCCAATGCAGCAGGTCATCGCTCACCGCATGGCCCCAGTGCATCGATCCCCACTTGGTCTCGAAGGGATAGTACTGGTAGAACAGGTGATAGCGACCCCGATAGTACGAGAATCCGTTGGGATCGTTCATCCAGCCGATGCGCGCGGGAAGATGCACGCAAGGCCGCTCGCCTGAAACGATGCTTCCCGAGAAGCGCTCCTCGTAGTCTCGAGCACGCTTGAGACGATCGCCTCGCGCCGTATCACCACCGATGGCGGACACCATCAACACCTCCCGATCCGCTCGCCAAACACAAGAGACGAAGGGGGCACCCGTCTTGGAGAGAGAAGAGGGCGGGTGCCCCCCGGTACAAGCAACCTATCCCAGATAGGCATCCAGATACTTCTGATGGATGGCGAGGAACTCCGGAAGGCCATAGGCATCGAGATCGGCCTGGAAGGTATCCCAGTCGGCATCGGAGAAGCCGTTCATGATCCAGTCTGATTTTGCCGTGTTGATGCACTTCATGATGTCGGCCATGAGGTTCGAGACCTGTTTGGTGTCATCCGGGTTCATGAACACGTTGGGATAGCAGTACTTGAAGTTCATATCAGGCGTGTATATGTCCTTGATCCAGTCGAGGCGGTACTGGGCATCATCGGGGCAGGTCACATAGACGTCATAGTAGCTGTCGAGGATCGCCAGCGGACCGCCCACGCACTCCGCCTCGCGAACCTCGACCGGCGAGGCATCGCCGAGAGGTGCGTGTTGGAGCATGGGCTCACCCTGATCGTTGGTCCCCATGACGAAGATGTCGAACTCGTCGTCTTCCCCATAGGTGCCCCAATTGTTCTGCGGGGACTGGATGGGGTCGTACATCTGGTCAAGCCAAGTTGCCACAAGCGCGGGGTTCTTGGCAGCAGCGGTGATCACGCAGCGGCCACGATCGAAGCCCGAGGTGAACGAGCCGGTCTGCGGGGTGATGTTGACGGTGTCGGCCTTAAGGGCGGGCAGCGGCACCCAGCCCTCGCCCGCAATCAGGTCATCCATGCTGACCTGGGCGATATTGGCAACATCCCACGAGAAGCAGACGCCGTAGCGGCCGCTCTTGCCTTTGGCAACATAGGTGGACCACTCTTGGGTGAATGCCTCGGGATCGATGAGGCCCTTCTCATAGAGGCCGTGGAGCCATTGGGTGCCCTTCTTGAATCCCTCGGAGTTGGCGATGCAGACGACCGTGCCGTCATCCGTCACGGCGATGTGCTTGCCGCGGTCGGGATCGCCATAGCCCTCGCCGAAACCGTTGGTGAGGATGTAGGGATCCTGATCGCCGTCGTTCAAGATGCAGGACATGGGTATGATATCGCCTTCGATGCCGAACTGCGCCTTGAGCTCGGAGGCATTGTCCTTGAACGCGATAAGGACCTGCTCGAACTCGTCGACCGTCGTGGGCATGCCGAGACCCAGGAAGTCGAGCCACGTCTTGTTGATGAAGGGCATGTCGCCGATGGTCTGGATGGCGGTCTTCTCGTATCCGAGCTGCTCGATCCAGGGAAGGGCCCAGATGTGGCCATCCTCGTCCTCGCACATGGTACGGTACTCGGGTGCCTGCTGGAAGACCTTCTGGAGATTGGGCATGTAGGTATCGATAAGCTCCTCGACGCTGAGGATCACGCCCTGCTTGGCATACTTGAGCAGATCGGTGTCCCCGAAACCTGCGGAGAACACGAAGTCGGGCAGGGAGTTGAAGTTCGCCATCTCGAGGGAGATCTTATCGCCCCACTGGTCGGACTGGATGGTGCGCCAGTCGATATGGACGTTGGTGGCCTCCTCGAGACGCTTGAAGATGGTGCGGTTGTTGGGTTCGGACTCGGTGCCTGCGGGAAAGCTCGTGAGCCCGGTCAGGGTCGCCGTCTCCGCAAGCGGGAGCTTGAGCGATTCGGGATCGGTATCGACCGGGGTGGGGGAACCATCTCCCGAGGATGATCCCCCATCGCAGGCGCTCAACATGCCCGTGGCTGCAGCAGCCGCGGCGAGGGAGATAAATGAACGACGATCGATGCTGCTTTTCATGATGTCCAACTTTCTCTTCGTTGACGTGACGTGCCGATCGGTGCGGGACTAACCCTTGACAGCGCCTGCCATGATCCCGCTGTCGAAATACTTCTGGAAGAAGGGGTACATGATCAAGAGCGGAATGCTCGAGATGATGATGGTCGCGTACTTGAGGAGCTCGGCAAGCCGGGCGCGCTCGGCAGTCGACTGCATGTCGGAGACCATGCCGGCCTCGGGCTGGTTCTGGATGAGGATGGAGCGGAGCACAAGCTGCAAGGGCTGCTTCGAGGCGCTGTTCAGATAGATCATGGCGTCGAAGTAGCTGTTCCACATGCCCACGAACTGCCACATCGCAATGGTGGCGATGATGGGGGTGCACACCGGGAGCAGCACGCGGAAGAAGTAGACCATCTCGTTGGCGCCATCGATCTCGGCAGCCTCCTGGAGATCCTTCGGGATGCCTTGGTAGTAGGTACGCGCGATGATCATGTTCCAAACGCTGAACGCACCGGGAAGCAGGATCGCCCAGATGGTATCGAGCATGCCGAGGCTGCTGATGAGCAGGTAGGTGGGGATGAGCCCTCCACCGAAGAACATGGTGATCATGAAGAGGATGTTGAAGAACTTGCCGCCCTTGAAATCGCTGCGCGACATGGGATATGCGGCAAGGAGCGTGACGGCAACGGAGATGACGGTGAAGAGTACGGAGTAGATGATCGCATTGCGGAATCCCACCCAAATCTGGGCGTTCGAAAGGACGCGCTCGTATGCGGTGATCGTCCACTTGCTGAAGTCGAACGTGAGACCGGTGTTCTGGAGCGTGACCGGATCGATGAACGATGCCAAGATGATGTAGACCATCGGCATGATGATCGCCACGATGAAGAGGCCGAGGATGATGTAGCCGATGGTGAGGATGGTCTTATCCTCGACAGGGAGCTTGGCGAACTCGCTTTTCTTCTTGATAGCTGCCATCGTGCCCCCCCTTAGATGCCCTTACCGTCGTTCATCTTCTGGACGATCATGTTCATCGAGATCAGAAGGATGACGTTGATGACGGTATTGAAGAGACCGACTGCTGTGGAGAAGCCGTAATTGCCATCGAGGAGACCCATCTTGTAGACGTATGTCGAGATGATCTCGGAGCTGGCGAGGTTGAGATCGGTCTGGAGGGCATAGGCCTTCTCGAAGCCGACGCTCATGATATTGCCCACGCTCATGATGAACTGGATGAGCACGGTATCGCGGATCGCGGGCCACTCGACCGCCTTGATCTGCTGGATGATGTTGGCACCATCGATAACCGCCGCCTCTTTAAGATCCTTGCTGGCATTCGAGAGCGCTGCGGTGTAGATGATCGACGCCCAGCCGGCACCCTGCCAGATGCCGCTGGCGATATAGATGGTGCGGAAAGCCGAGGGCATGGTCATGAAGTTCCAAGAGGTACCGAACAGCAGGTTGATCATCCCGGTGGGCGAGAGCAGGATGCGGACGATACCGCACAGGACGATGACCGAGATGAAGTTGGGCATGTAGAGCACGAGCTGGATCCTTTGCTTGAGCTTCGTGCTCAGGATGCGATTGAGCAAAAATGCGAGGAGAATCGGGATGGGAAAGCCCCAGAGCAGGCCGAATACGCTCAGCTTGAGCGTATTCATGAGGTAGTTCATGAAATCGGGAGATGAGAGGAAGCGCTGGAAGTGCTCAAGGCCGATCCACTCGCTTCCGAAGATGCCCCGAATGGGGTTGTACTCTGTGAATGCGATCATGATGCCGCCCATCGGGATGTAGCGGAAGATGATCGTCAGCAAAAACGCCGGCATGATGAAGAGTGCATAGAGCTGCCAGTGCTGTCGGACATAGACCAATGCGCCGTGCAGGCCTTTTCCTCCCTTCTTACTACCGGAGTTCTTTGTTCTCTTTTGTTTCATTTCTACTCCCCCTTTCGCGCCCCCCTGATCGGGAATACAGGCAATATGGGCGCATGCCGCCCCCTGATCCCGATTATTGACCTTAAGCTACGGCGGGATATTACATTTGTCAATATAAATATGTGCAGAATTGTGCAAATGCACGCTATTTTTCTCTTAGCGTGCACGAACGTAGACCGGCGAGAGGGGCGAGGGTGCCGAAGCGCCCCTCTCCACCGGTTTCCGCATTGCGTCCGATCCCAAAAGCGAGGGGATCCTCTCTTTGGAATGAGGTTTCCCGTGTCAATTTCCCGTGGAATGGGCCCGTCCGGCACCATAGCCGTGGCCACGTACCCCGCTTACGAACAAACATCTCTTTGTTTACTTCCTTCAAACCCGACCTATCCATTGCTTTAATCAGCTATTTAATGATTCATTCGTGACATCTGAACGAATTACTGCTATGTTTATCAAGCAGTATCAAACACAGGAGGTACGCTTATGACCCGTATGGGAGTCAGGGAAATAGGCAGGCGGACAGGCTACTCCCCCGCCACCGTATCCAATGCGCTCAACCGCAAGCCGGGTGTAAGCGAGAAAGCGGTTGCAGCCATCCTCGCCTGCGCGGAGGAGATCGGGTATCAACATCCCGGAAGAATCGAGGGGTTGCGCTTCCTCATCGCGCGCAAGTCTGGACGCATCCTCGACGAGGGTACCTTCCATCCCGGTGTCATCGATGGGGCCGAGCGCCAAGCCAAGCAGATGGGTTTCCCCCTCAGCTTCTCCACCTTGGAGCTTTCAGACAAGGAGGGGGCCCGGAGCCAGACGGAGGCCATGTGCCGCGATGCCGCGACTGGCATCATCCTGCTGGGCACCGAGATGGACGAGGACGACTACGACCTCTTCGCCGAAAGCGACGCCCCCATCGTGGTGTGCGACGGATGGAGCGATCGCTATTTCTTCGAGTCGGTCGTCACCTCCAACGAGAACTCGGCCTACCGCGCCGTGACCTACCTATTGGAGCACGGGCATCGAAAGATCGGCTACATCTGCGGCGAGACCGTCATCAGGAATTTTCCCCTGCGCGAGCGGGGCTACGTGCGCGCCTTGCGAGAGTATGGCCTCATAGCCAGCCCGGCATTTCGGGTGACCGTAGGCACGACAGTCGGCTCATCGTACGCCTCGATGCGTGCTTGGCTGGAGCACCACCCCCAGCTCCCCACGGCCTTCTTCGCCGAGAACGACATCATGGCACTGGGCTGCATGCGGGCGCTCTCCGAATACGGCGTCGAGATCCCCAACGAGGTCTCGATGTTCGGCTTTGACGACCTCAATTTTGCCAGCATCGCGAATCCCCCGCTCACAACCATGCGCGTTCCCAACCGTGCGATGGGCGAGCTTGCCGTCAAGGCGCTCATCGAGTCGGTGCGCCAGCCTACGGACTACTCCCGCGTAACACACCTCTCCACCACGCTGGTAGAGAGGCAGAGCGTCCGCACCATCGAGACGTGAGAAGCGCTACAGGAGAGGTCCCCCCGATGAGGAAAGGCGCCCCTGAATGAGGGGCACCTTTCCCAACAACGACCGCGAATACAGCGGGACATCCCTCTCTGCTCAAAGCATCGCTCATACGTCCGTTGCGTAGGCGGCCTCGGCAGCCTTCTCGGCCTCGTTGGCCTTCATGAAGCGCTGCAGGTAGATTGCATAGCCCTCGACATCGGTTTCATCGGGTGCAAGGGTCTCCCCCTGCATGCCCGCGAACACGCGCCTGCCCAGGAAGTCCGACAGGCTCTCCCCCTCCTCGCGCAGGGCAAGGTAGGCCGCCTCGAGGGCCATGCCCCAAGCACCGCCCTCGCCTGCCGTCTCCATCACGGTGACGGGCGCCTGCAGCGCGGCGGCCAGCAGCGACTGCGCCACATGCGGCGTCTTGAAGATGCCGCCATGCCCGCAGAGGCGATCGATGCCCACCTGCTCGGCGCGCAGGGCCTCGTTGCCCACGGCAAGCGCGCCGAAGGCCGACATGATGTTCATGCGCATGAGGTTGGCTACGTTGAACGCGGCGTTCTGCTCGCGCAGCACCAGCGGGTAACCCGTCTGCACGCCCATGATGGTCTCGCCCGATACGAAGGGGATGCTCACCAGCCCGCCCGCGTCCTTGTCGCCTGCGAGCGCCGCCTCGAACAGCCGCGCATACAGGGAGCCCTTGTCCACATCCTGCCCCATGAGGGCGCTGTAGCTGGCGAGGAGGTCCACCCAGGCGTTGATGTCCGAGGTGCAGTTGTTGCAGTGCACCATGGCAACCGGGTCTCCAACCGGCGTGGTCACCAGATCGATCTGCGGGTTGGCGGCATCGCGAAGCGCGTGCTCCAGCACCACCATCGAGAAGATGGAGGTGCCGGCCGAGACATTGCCCGTACGCGGCGCCACCGAATCGGTGGCCACCATGCCCGTTCCCGCATCGCCGTCGGGCGGACAGAGCGGCACGCCCGGCATGAGGTCTCCCTCAGGGTCGAGCAGACGCGCGCCCGCCTCGGTGAGGATGCCCGCGGGCTCTCCCGCAGGGAGCGGAGCAGGCAGCAGATCGGACAGGCGCCAGGGCATGTTCTCGCGCGCGGCGAGCTCATCGAAGCGCGCCATCATCCCTGCATCGTAGGTGCCGGTCGCGGAGTCGATGGGGAACATGCCGCTCGCATCGCCCACGCCGAGCACCTTCTTCCCCGTCAGACGCCAGTGCACGAGACCGGCCAGCGTGGTGAGATAGGCCACGTCGCGCGTATGCGGCTCATGGTCGAGCATGGCCTGGCGCAGATGCGCGATGCTCCAACGCTCGGGGATGTGGAAGCCGAAGAGCTCGGTCAGCTCGCGCGCGGCCGCTGCGGTGTTGGTGTTGCGCCAGGTGCGGAAGGCCGCAAGCTGCTTTTCCCCGGTGTCGAAGGGCAGGTAGCCATGCATCATGGCACTCATGCCAAGAGCCCCGAGACGCGTCAGCGTTACACCGTAGCGCTCGCGAACGGCAGTCTTGAGACTTGCGTAGCAGCCCGCAAGGCCATCCCAGATGTCATCGGAGGTATAGGTCCAGTATCCGTTTTCGAGTCGGTTCTCCCAGCCGTGCGTCCCTGTGGCGAGCACCTCGAAGCGCTCATCGATAAGCACCGCTTTGATACGCGTCGAGCCGAACTCGATGCCTAGGAAGCAAGCCCCCGTCCCAACGGCCTGCGCCGCCTTTGCGATATCGATAGCCATTGCAGATCCTCCCCCTCTTTTCCCTAGCGGTAGGCCACTGCACCCAGCATGAGATCGCGCCTGAGGCCTTTGATGGTGGTATCAGCATCGATGACCACGGATTCCACTCCCATCTCATCGGCCCAGTCGATCATCTCCTGCGTGGTGAGGTCGAACGAGAACACGGTGTGATGTGCGCCGCCCGCATGGATCCAAGCCTCCACACCCGTCTTGAGATTGGGACGGGGATTCCAGAACACGGTTCCGGTAGGCAGGTTGGGCATGGGCTTCTCCATCTGCTTGGCATCGATCTCGGCGATGATCAGGCGGAAGCGCTCGCCCAGATCGATGAGGGAGGTGGCGATGCCCGCGCCGACATGGGAGGTGAAGATGAGGCGCGCGGGATCCTCGCGGTCCCCCATGGAGAGCGGCGTCACGCGGATGGCGGGCTTGGCGGCCGCGATGGAGGGGTCGACCTCGGACATGTGCGACTCTAGGATGCCCTCGGCGCCCGGCACCAGATTGTAGGTGTAGTCTTCCATGAAGCACGTGCCCTTGGCATCAGATACGCTCGCGGCCATGACCTTCATGACGCGGTCCATGGCGCTGGTCTTCCAGTCGCCCTCGGCACCGAAGCCGTAGCCCTTCTGCATGAGGCGCTGGATGGAAAGGCTCGGCAGCTGCTTGAGGCCGCCCAAATCGCCGAAGTGGGTGACGATGGCCTGGTAGCCATGCTCCTCGAGGAACCGCTCTATGCCGATCTCCTGCGCGGCCTGCACCTCTACGTGGCGGCGGAACTCCTGCGGATCGCGTCCATCGAGGACGAGGTCGTAGAGTTCGTAGTACTCGTCGGTGAGGGCGGCGGCCTCAGCCGGGGTGACGGCATCCACGTAGGGTACGAGGCTGTTCACAGGCCAGGCGTCGACCTCCCAACCGAACTTGATCTGTGCCTCGACCTTGTCGCCCTCGGTCACGGCCACATTGCGCATGTTATCGGCAAAGCGGCACACGCGCACGGCACTGCTCTCCACCGCGCCCACGGCCATACGCATCCAGGCGGCCAGCTCGGAGCGCACCTGGGCTTCGGCCCAATGGCCGAAGATGACCTTGCGATTCTTGGCCACGCGAGTGAACACATGGCCGAACTCGCGGTCGCCGTGCGCCGACTGGTTCTCGTTCATGAAGTCCATGTCGATGGTGTCGTAGGGGATCTCGACGTTGAACTGCGTCGCCAGATGGCAGAGCGGCTTGCGGTACTCGCGCAGGCCCAAGATCCACGACTTGGCCGGTGAGAAGGTATGCATCCAGACGATGACACCGGCGCATTGCGGGTCGTTGTTGGCGTCGTTGAAGGTCTTGCGGATGAGCTCGTTGGTGATGAGCGTGGGTTTGAGCACGACCTCGAAGGGGAGCTCGCCGCTGGCATTGAGGCCGGCGACGATCTGCGCCGAATGCTCGGCAACATGCGCCAGGCACTCGTCGCCATAGAGGTCCTGCGAGCCCGTGCAGAACCAGAACTGGTACTTCTTGATCTCGAGCATGGTTAATCTCCTATCCGATGTCGCAATGCGACCGTAGTCGGGAAAACAGTGAGAGGGCGGGGCTCCCCAGAAGGAAGGGGACCGGGGAGCCCCGGAAAGGGAAGGGGCTATTTTATGACCTGGATGGACTCGCGGTCTGAGAACAACGCAAGGAAAACCAGGAACACGATGCCTGTGATGAACTGCTTCATGTCCGTCTGGAACCCCATCATGACCAGACCGCGGTCAAGGACGCAGTAGGTGAGGACGCCCACGACGATGTTGGAGAACCGCACTTTGGCCCCACCCGAGATGGGAAGGCCTCCCAGAACCAACGCCAGCATGATCTGCGTCTCGAGCATGCTGCCGCCCGTCGCGGTTACCGAGCCGTTTCGTATGGCCAACACGAAGGCGGCAAAACCCGTGATGGCACCGGCGGCGATGTAGACCAGCGTCTTAGTGCGCGCCACGTTTATGCCTGCAAAGCGAGCGGCAGTCTGCCCGGCGCCTACGGCCTTGAGCGTAGCTCCCAGAGGGGTGAAGGTAAAGACAAGATAGAAGACCACAAGGCACGCGACCGTCACCGGCAGCAGGAAGCTCGTCGTATTGAGATCTGCCTGAAGGTAGCTGGCCCCCATGGCAGGGGCGTTGGTGGTGAGATAAGCCACGACGCCGCGCACGAGGAACATCATGCAGATGGTCACGATGAAGGACGGGATCTGGCGTCTTACGTGGAAGTAGGCATTGACCGCGCCCACTGCCATGCCGCAGGCGATGCCTCCCAGAATGGCCAACGGCAAGCTCGTCTGGGAGAGCTCGCAGACCGCGATGCAGGACAAGCCGATCATGGAGCCCTGCGAGAAGTCGAGCGAACCCATAGACATGACCATGAACACGCCGATAGAGGCGATGAGCAGGACATACGTGGAGTTGAGGATAAGGCGGATGTTGTTGGGCTGCACAAGTCTTCCACCCGTGGAAACGGCAAAGAAGGCGACGATCAGCACGAATCCCAAGATGGGCAGCACCGAGCGAAGCTTTCCGCCTTCGAGCATCTTACGCAGATTCGCGCGGACAGGCTTTGCTGCTGCAGCATTGATAGTATCAGTCATCGTATCCCTCCTACACCATCAGGGCGATGAGGTCCTGCTCGGTCATGTCGGGCCGACGCTCGAGCTCGCCCGCAATCTTGCGGTCCTTCATCACGATGATGCGGTCGCACATGCCGATAAGCTCCATAATCTCCTCCGAAATGACGAGAATCGCCTTGCCTTCCTTGCGCATCGTGTCGAGAAGCGCATAGATGTCGGCCTTGACCTTGATATCGATGCCGCGGGTCGGCGAGTCGAGCACGAGGATGTCCGATCCTGCACCCAGCCAGCGGGCAAGGACGACCTTCTGCTTGTTGCCCCCCGACAGTGCCGAGACGAATTGGTCGACCCCCACCATCTTGGTACTCATGACGTCGGCGTATTTGGTGGCAAAGTCGCGCAGCTTGCCTGCACGCAGAGGCAGGCCCATCTTGCGCAGCGAGGGGAGGGTGATGTTGTCCTGGATGGTGTCATTGATCAGCAGCGACTCGTTGTCGCGATCCTTAGACGCATAGGCAATGGAGTGGCTGATAGCCGTATCGATGCTGTTGATAGGGGTGCCATCTGCAAGAACGACTTCGCCGGTGCGGTCATACGACGCGCCGAAGAGCGCCTTGCCCACCTCGTGCATACCGCACTCTGAGAGGCCGCCGATGCCCAGGATCTCTCCTTTGTGCAGGTTTATAGATACGTCCTCCAGCTGTCCGGGCACCGACACCTTGCGCATGGAAAGCGCGACGTCGCCCGTGAGGGGACATCCGTAGTCCTCGCGATAGTAGCGTTCGGACATCTGACGGCCAACCATGAGCGTCTTGAGCTCGTCCTCGTCCACCTCAGATGCGCTGACGGTGGCAATGAACTCGCCGTCGCGCAGAATCGAGATGGTATCAGACATCATCAGCACCTCGGACATGTCATGGCAGATAAAAATCACGGTGCGCCCATCGTCGCGTACAGACCGCATAACGTCGAAGAGGATGTCGCGCCCGTTCTGCGAGAGTGCCGTGGTGGTCTCGTCCACCACGAGAACCTTGGGCTTGAACCAGGTGGACTTGACAATCTCGACCAGCTTGCGATCCTCGAAGTTGTAATGCTCTATGGGGTCGGACGACTTGATGCGGCTCAATCCATAGGAGTCGAGCAGCTCCTGCGCCTTCCGGTACATCGCCGAGGTGTTCTTGATACCCCGGTTCATGAACTGGTCCTCGTCGCCGAGGAACATGTTCTCGGCCACGGTCAGGCCATCGAGCGTGCCCTGCTCCTGGACGATGACGGCTGCCCCGAGGTGGTTCGCATCGACCTGGTTCTTGGGCACGATCTGAACTCCGTCGAGTTCGAAGGTCCCCTCGTCGATGGGAATGATGCCCGTCAGCATATTGGTGAACGTGGACTTGCCTGAGCCGTTCTCACCGATCAGCGCATGAATCTCGCCTTTGGCAAAGTCGAGGGAGATATGGTCCACGGCATGCGTGGGCCCAAAGCGCTTGTCGATGCCCACGGCACGGAGCATGACCTGCTTTGTCATGGTAAACCTCCTCTCCTACTTGACCACGGCGCCGTTGAAGCGTTTGGTGGTAAGCGTGACGATAGCCAGCAGCGTGACGCCTGTAACGATGTTGTTGATGGTGGTCGGCACACCCATGGCCACAAATCCCGCAAAGATCATGGAGACTATGTACTCGCCGATGACGATGGAGACCACCGGATGCCCGTACTTCCTGAACGCCAGCCCGAAGAAGGTGCCCATAAGCGGCTTGAAGTTAAGCGCTTGGGAGAGCATGCCCGTTTGCGGAGTCTGTGCGGTGCCATAGCCCAAATAGAGGATGGACATGATGCCTACGAACAGACCGCAGAGAGCGAAGGCGGTTGCCTTATACCGATCGACGTCGACACCCATGTTCTTGGCCACCAGCTCATTTGCACCGATGGCGTTGGTGTAGGTGCCCACCTTGGTGTACTTGAGCAAAAATCCGCACAGGCAGAAGGCGGCAAGCGCTACGATAAGGTTCCAAGGATGCGACCCGAAGGCGTTGTAGCTTGACGGCAGGCGCGTTCCGTTAATGTTGGCCATCCACACCGATGCCGCCTCGTATAGCAGCGAGAGGCCGGTGGTGACGATGATCGAAGGGATGCGCATCTTGATGTAGGCAACTCCGTTGCAGATGCCCAGCAAAAGACCCACGAGCACCGGGACAACCACTACGGAGGCGTAGCCCAGCTGTGGGACGAAGGCGATGGCCGCTAGCTCGGCCAGTATCATCATGGCGCCTATGGAGAAGTCAAAGAGGCCCATGACGCAGATAAAGTAGAGGCCGCAGCCTCCGATGGCATGGATAAGGGCGGTTTGCAGATATGAGATCAGCTTCTCCGGATCACCGAAGTTCGAAGGTGTAAGCAACTTGAAGACAGCCCAGATGACTATGGCGATGAGTATCAGCAGCCCTATGCCATAGTATCGGCTCTGCCTCAGCTTCTTGAGAGTAGCTTGCATGAAGGGCTTCCTTCCTTGCCTGAGGCTTGGCTACGGGTATGAATCCCGGATGGATTTCGAGCAGAAGCAAGTGCAGGGCCCGTGCCTTGCACGGGCCCTGCAGGACCGCTATTACGCGTGGCGCGCCATGACGTCCTCGATGGACAGTTTCGTGGCGGCCGCATTGAGGGCGTCGAAGCTCATCGCACCGAGCTCGCGCAGCTCATCATCATCGTAAGGAGGCTGCTCCACGAAGTACTGCTCGTAGGCCTTGTACTCGTCGACCGAAGAGACGAAGACGTACGGGAACAGGATCTCGTATCCGTACTCGCCCGTCTTGACCGCGTAGTTGCCCTTGACGGCGTTATAGACCAGCAGGAAAGCATAGAGCGGGTCGCAGAAGTGGCCGCCCGATTCGGCATACATGCCGCCGCTCTCAAGCTGATACTCGAGATCGTCCAAGAAGTCGGTGGAGACCACGCGGATCTTGCCGGTGAGGTTCATGTTCGCCAGCTGGCCGATCGACCCGACCAGCGGGTCGCCGCCGCCACCGGCTACGATCAGGGCATCCATGGTGTTGTCCTGGTTGTAGAACTGCTGGGTGATGTTGGCTCCCTCGGAGGAGGACGTGTTGGCGTAGACCGGTTCGGAGAGCGTCATCTTGTCGGAGGGGTTGGCGGCATTCCAAGCCTCGACGCCGTTCTTGTATCCCTGCCAGCGCAGCTGGAAGGTGGCATCGCCCACGGTCCATGCCTCGAGCTTGATGTTGCGCGAACCCTTCTGGATGCCTTCTGGGACATCGTCACGGTCCTGAGAGAGCAGCTCGATAAGCCTCTCGCCGTTGCCCACCTCATCCTCGTGGACCGAGCCCACGAAGTACTCGGAGTTCTTGGCAACCTCAAAGACTTCCGGCGAGTCGGTTTCGGAAATCATCCGATAGAACTGCGCGAGGTAGACACCGTTCTCGTTGCAGGTGTTGATGGCCGAGGTCATCTCCGAGTCTGCCGAGTTGCACACCACGATACCCTGGCAACCTGCAGCGCACAGGGTCTCGATTGAGGCAGTCACTTGCTCGGACACATGCCCTTGGTCGACGACCGAGGTGATCTCAACGTCGCCCAGCGCCTCAGCCGCGCGTTTGATGATGTCGACGGAAAGGCTTCCGAGCGCATCGGTCGAGCTCCAAATGGAGACGCCTATCTTGATCTTCTCACCCGAGCCCCCGTCTCCCGAGCCCGAGCCATTGCAGGCCGCGAGACCGAGCGCGCCAACCCCGGTTAAGCCGGCCATCCGCAGGAAATTACGACGAGACATGTTCTTCATTGCTGGTACTCCTTCCACCACGCGTCCATCCGCGTCTCCCCCCAAAACCCTCGTGGTTTTGGAAATCTCATCCGGCACAGCCCAAAGTTGATATTGTTCATATTACTGTTTTTTATGCAATCATAGAAATAAAGACAGCAATACGAGCAATCATCTCCCCTTTCTTGATTCGTGCCGCTTAATTACGGTATACACTATGTTTTTTCATTGTTCATTATCGATGGGATAAATGGTAGTATATAGCCGGTAAAGGGTATGTTTTTATCATATTGAACCAAGTGTTTTCTATATTGTTTATATATCGTCGCCATGCAGGAGAGCTCTCCTTTTCACCGGCATAGGACGAGCATCCGGTGAAAAAGACCTTGGCGCTGCATTCAGCACACACAGGAACCGGCAACGAGGTGGATCATGCCGTCGCATGGGGACAGGGCGGGTTCACGTCCCTCCCCACCGGTTAAGGAGAGGGGGTTTGCCTAACCCTGCCGTGATGTGAGGTGCCAACCTCCGCAGAACTCGCAGCGATAGCAGTGCAGCCCGTGCCTGCCGCGCTCTTCGCAGCGTGCAATGGCATCCTCGGCGTCTGCGCGCGTGTCGTAGTGCATCTTCCGCTCGCAGGAGCGCGACCGATAGGCCGCCTCACGGCGGGAATCGAGCTCGCCCTGCGCCCGCTCGGCACGCTCGAAAAGCCCGTCGAGGCTGGTAAATCCCGCCTCGAACTCCTCCCGCTGCTTCCTTGTCGCAGAGCGTTTCCTGCTGGGCATGTCATCTCTCCTCGATCATGATAACCACCTTCGAGTGTAGGCTCAGATCGCAGGCAATCTAAGGCCTTCCTCAAAAAGCGCATGCCCGACCCGAGAAGTGCTATACTCTCACACGCAGTTTCAGGGCGGGGCGAGATTCCCCACTGGCGGTGACGGGGCCTTTGGCACCCGAAGTCCGCGAACCGCGAAAAAGGCGGCTGACCTGGTGCGATTCCAGGACCAACGGTTATAGTCCGGATGGAAGAAACGGAGGGGCCCATGGCCACCATTTCACCTAACTCGCACGATACGCACTCGACCTCTGTAAAAAGCGGCTGGTCTACCCGTCGGCTGGCGATAACCGCGTTCTTCTGCGCGCTTTCGTTCGTCATGACCTTCGTCAAGATCCCGATCTTCCCGCCCGCACCCTACCTCACCTTCGACCCTTCGGGCATCGTGTCCTTCGTAGCCGCCTACGTCTTCGGGCCCTCGATGGGCGTGCTCGTCTGCGTCATCACCTGGGTTGTGCGCACGCTCTTCTCCTTCAACCCCTATGGCCACATCATGGCCATCCTCGCCACGGTCACCCTCATCGTGCCCGCCGTCCTCGTCTGCCGTCGCAGCCCAGACACCAAGGGTCTCATTGCAGGCATGGTCTTGGGCAGCGTGGTCTCGGTTGCAGCCTGCGTTCTGGGCAACATCGTGATCACCCCGCTCTACACTGCGGTGAGCGTGCCCGACGTCATCGCCATGATCGTGCCCATCCTGATCCCGTTCAATCTTCTCAAGGCGATCATCAGCTGCATCGTGACGGCCCTGGTCAAAAATCCCGTTACCAAGGCGATCGGCTCCTAGGACCTCGCACGATGCCTTCTGGGAACACGCTTGTCCGCCTTGAGCACGTGAGCCTTATCTACGGGGATCTCCGTGCCCTCGACGATGTCACCCTCACGGTGGCGCGCGGAGAGTGGGTGTGCGTGTTGGGTGCCAACGGTTCGGGAAAGTCCACGCTCGCCTCCGTCATCTGCGGCCTTCTGGCTCCTGATGCGGGCAGCGTGGAGCTTGTGGGCGAGCGCGTCTATGCGGATGGCACCTCAGATCTAGCCGCCTATCGCCGGGCGCGGCGCAGCTTGGGCCTCGTCTTCCAGAATCCCGACGATCAGATCGTGACGAGCGTGGTCGAGGACGACATAGCCTTCGGTCCTGAGAACCTCGGTGTGCCGAGTGCCCAGATCGCCGAGCGCGTGGCCCGCGAGCTGCACCGCGTTGCCCTTACCGGCTATGCCCATGCCGACCCATCACGCCTCTCGGGCGGACAGAAGCAGCGCGTGGCCATCGCAGGCGCGCTTGCCATGGAGCCTGAGATCCTCGTGCTCGACGAGCCTTCGTCGCTTCTCGATGTGCGCGGCCGGGCCTCTGTCCTGCGCATCATGGAGCGCCTGCATGCATCCGGTACGACGCTCGTCCATGTGACCCACTACATGGAGGAGGCGCTTCTCGCCGACCGCGTCGTGGTGCTCGACCACGGACGCGTGGCCCGTGAGGGAACACCCGAGGAGGTCTTCTCGACCGGAAGGGACACCATCTTGGACCTCGGTCTCGAGATGCCGTTTGCCGCACGGCTCTCGCAGAGGCTCGACATGCCGTTGACCTGCGATGAGGAACGGCTTGCGAACGCTGTTGCGGCAAGCTTCACGTCGCTTCCGCGTGCGGAGAAGGACCTGCGGGCAAGCTCCTCGCATGTGATGCCCGTAGCCCAGGTCGAGCACGTATCCTTCGCATACGGACCCCGCGTGAACGTGCTCGATGATATCTCGTTCTCCGTCGACGAGGGCAGCTCGACGGCCATCGTCGGCCAGACGGGTTCTGGGAAGTCAACGCTGCTGCGCTTGCTCTGCGGACTGCAGGCCCCCGATACGGGCCGTGTGCTTGTCTACGGAAACGACTCCTCCACCCGCCGCGGCCGCAAGGCCGTCCGCGCGCATGTGGGCTATGTCATGCAGCATCCCGAGCGCCAGCTCTTCGCCGAGACGGTCGAGAAGGACGTGGCCTTCGGACCTGCCAACCTGCGCCTTCCCAAAGATGAGGTGGCACGTCGCGTTGACGCCGCCCTCGAGCTCGTGGGGCTTGCCGAAAAGCGCCTGAACTCGCCCTTCGAGCTCTCCGGCGGCCAGCGCCGGCTCTGCGCGCTTGCCGGCATCCTCGCCATGGAACCGCGCCTGCTTGTGCTCGACGAGCCGACAGCGGGTCTCGATCCGCATGGACGCGCCCTTTTACGCGAGGTTCTCGCCCGACTCTCCAGTGGGGGCGTGACGCTCATCCAAGTCACGCACTCTATGGAAGATGCGGCCCGTGCCGACCACGTCATCGTGCTCGATCAGTCCCGCATACTCCTCGCGGGAACACCGGCCGAGGTCTTCGCACCAGCAGGCAACGAGGAGCTGCTCTCAAAGATCGGCCTCGGTATCCCCCGTTCGCTCGCGTTCGCCCGCGCGCTTGAGGCGCGCGGCATCTTAGGCCTTGGCGATCCGCTCACCACAGACGAGCTCCTTGCGGCTCTGGTAAAAGGAGGCGACCGTGGCGTTTCGGCTTGATATCGGCCAGTACTATGCTGCCGACTCCCCCATCCACGCGCTCGACGCCCGCGTCAAGCTTTGCAGCGCGCTCGTCCTCATGGTGGCGATCTTCTGTGCAACAACCCCGGCGCAGCTCGCCATAAGCACCGTTGCGGTTGCGTTCGTGCTGGCCTGCTCCCACGTGCCTGCGGGACGCATCATGGCCTCGGTCAGACCGCTCGTGATGGCGCTTGCCGTGCTCTCCGCCTTCAACCTCTTCTTCGTGCAAACAGGCGAGACGCTCATCGCCTTCGGTGCCATCCGCATCACCGTCGACGGCGCGTGGGCGGCCGTTCTCTACACCGTGCGCTTTGCGCTCGCGGTTCTCGTAGGCTCGCTCATCTTGATCACAACCACGCCCACCCGCCTCTCCGACGCGCTCGACAGGCTCTTCTCGCCCCTTGCGCGCATAGGCCTGCCCGGCCACGAGATAGCCATGGTCATAGCCCTTATGCTGCGCTTCGTCCCCGTGCTCGCCGACGAGACCTCTGCCATCATAGACGCCCAGTCCATGCGCGGCGGCGGCTTTGACGAGGGCGGCATCATCGCGCGCGTGCGCGCCATCGTGCCTGTGGTCGTGGCGCTCCTCGCAAGCGGCCTGCGCCATGCCGAGGGGCTCTCGCTCGCCCTCGATGCGCGCTGTTACGAGGGAGGGGCTGGACGCACCCACTTCCGCGAACCGCACCTCGGCACCCGCGATGCCATAGCAGCGTTTTTCTCGCTCGCCTTCGTCGCCGCGATCGTGCTTCTGGCTTAGGAGGGACGCAAGCCCGGCATCGCCCGTTGCCGTAGAATGGACGTGTCTGCGCACATCACAGCGAACCGGAGGATGTCCCCATGGTCTCACGCGTCTATGTCGAGAAGAAGCCCGGATTCGACCTCGAGGCCAAGGCCCTCGCGCGGGAGCTGCGCGACCTCGTGGGCATCGCCGCCCTCTCGGGGCTTCGTCTCATCAACCGCTACGATGTCGAGGGTGCCTCCGACGAGCTCTTCGCACGTTGCGTCTCATCGGTCTTCTCCGAGCCGCAATCCGATACGGCCACGTCCGAGATGCCCGAGACGAGAGATGCCTGCGTCTTCGCCGTCGAGTTCCTGCCGGGCCAGTTCGACCAGCGCGCTGAGAGCGCAAGCGAGTGCATCCAGCTCATCAGCCAAGGCGAGCGCCCCCTCGTGCGCTCTGCCAAGGTCTATGTGCTGGAGGGTGCGCTCACGCTGGACGACGTCGACGCCATCAAACGCTACGTCATCAACCCCGTCGAGGCCCGCGAGGCATCGCTCGCGCTCCCGAAGACGCTCAGCACCTCCTATCCCGCACCCGAGATGGTCGAGACGCTCGAGGACTTCCTTGCACTCGGCCAAGATGGCCTCGCCGCATTCATCGACGAGCGCGGCTTGGCGATGGATCTTGCCGATATCGCCTTCTGCCAGAGCTATTTCGCAGATGAGGGCCGTGCCCCCACGATCACCGAGATCAAGATGATCGACACCTACTGGTCCGACCACTGCCGCCATACCACCTTCGGTACCGTGCTCGAGGATATCGAGATCGACGATGCGGTGGTCCGAGCCGCCTTCGAGCGCTACCTCGCCGTGCGCGAGGAGCTCGGCCGCGCGGATAAACCCATCACCCTCATGGACATGGGGACCATCGGGGCCAGATATCTCAAGCACACGGGTCGGCTCACCGGCCTCGACGAGTCCGAGGAGATCAACGCCTGCACGGTCAAGGCGACCGTCGATGTGGACGGCGAGGACCAGGACTGGCTCTTCCTCTTCAAGAACGAGACCCACAACCATCCCACCGAGATCGAGCCGTTCGGAGGAGCGGCGACCTGCATCGGCGGTGCCATCCGCGACCCGCTCTCGGGCCGCTCCTACGTGTACCAGGCCATGCGCGTGACCGGCGCGGCCGATCCCACCGTCCCCGTCGCAGAGACCCTGCCCGGCAAGCTGCCCCAGCGCAAGCTCGTGACCACGGCCGCTGCCGGCTACTCCTCCTATGGCAACCAGATCGGCCTCGCCACGGGCCAGGTCTGCGAACTCTACCACCCGGGCTACGCAGCCAAGCGCATGGAGATCGGCGCCGTGGTGGGGGCCACGCCCGCGAGCCACGTCCGCCGCGAGACCCCCGCCCCCGGCGACGTGATCGTGCTCCTCGGCGGCCGCACCGGGCGCGACGGCATCGGCGGAGCCACGGGTTCCTCCAAAGCCCACAAGCAGACGAGCCTGGAGACCTGCGGGGCCGAAGTGCAGAAGGGCAACGCGCCCGTGGAGCGCAAACTCCAGCGCCTCTTCCGCCGCGAGGATGCCTGCCGTCTCATCAAGCGTTGCAACGACTTCGGTGCCGGCGGCGTCTCCGTGGCCATCGGCGAGCTGGCCGACGGCCTTTCCATCGACCTCGACAAAGTCCCCAAGAAGTACGAAGGGCTCGATGGCACCGAGCTCGCCATCTCCGAGAGCCAAGAGCGCATGGCGGTAGCCCTCGCGGCAGAAGACGTCGATGCCTTCATCGGCTATGCCCATGAGGAGAACCTCGAGGCCACACCCGTCGCAACGGTCACGGCCGAGAAGCGCTTGAGCATGACGTGGGGCGGCACGGTCATCGTCGACATCTCGCGTGCCTTCCTGAACAGCAACGGAGCACCCAAGCACGCGCGGGTGCATGTCACCGATGCGGAACCCTACAGCCGGATCTGGGGGGGCGCTTCCTTCTCGGAGAAGATGCGCGCGCTCGTGGGCGACCTCAACGTGGCCTCCAACAAGGGACTCTCCGAGCGCTTCGACTCCACCATCGGCGCCGCCACCGTCCTCATGCCCTTCGGCGGCAGGCATCAGCTCACACCCGCCATGGCCATGGCGGCCAAGATGCCGGTGGATGGCGAGACCACCACATGCTCCGGCATGGCCTGGGGCTTCAATCCCTACCTCATGAGCGCGAACCCCTTCACGGGGGCGTACCTTTCCGTGGTCGAGAGCGTCGCGCGCCTCGTCGCCGCGGGCTTTTTGCACAAGGACTTCTACCTCACCTTCCAAGAGTATTTCGAGCGCCTGCGCGACGTGCCCGAGCGCTGGGGCAAGCCCACGGCAGCCCTGCTCGGCGCGCTTATGGCCCAGCTCGATCTGGGCATCGGGGCCATTGGCGGCAAGGACTCGATGTCGGGCAGCTTCGAAGAGCTCGACGTGCCGCCCACGCTGGTTTCCTTTGCCACTGCGGTGGGAGCGGTCTCCCGCGTGACCTCGCCCGAGTTCAAGAGCACGGGCTCTGCGGTCATTGCCGTGGTTCCGCGCTACCGGGCAGACGGCATCACGCCCGAGCCGGAATCGCTCCTATCCGCGCTCTCCTACGTGGAGGACCTCATCGGCAACCGAGATGCCATCGCCGTTTCCACCCCCGGCTACGGCAACGTGGCCGAGGCCGCCTTCAAGATGTGCGTGGGCAACGGCATCGGTCTTGCCGTGGAGGATAGCTTCGACCGAGAATCGCTCTTCTGCCCCGCCTACGGAAGCTTCCTCGTGGAGCTCGCACCTAAAGCCGAGCTCTCCGAGGCACCCGAAGGCGTCAGTGTTGCGCTCTTCGGCACCACCACGGCTTCCTATACCCTCTCCGCTTGCGGCGAGGAGCTCGCGCTCTCCGAGCTCCAAGAGCTCTGGGAGGGGGCTCTCGAATCAGTTTTCGCGTATCGCGGTGCGGGCGAGCAAGTCAAGGCCCTATCCTTCCCCAACGGGAAATCCCACGGTTACCATGGGAGCGCCATCGCGCGCCCGCGCGTCGTCATCCCCGTTTTCCCGGGCACCAACTGCGAATACGATACCGCCCGCGCCTTCGAGCGTGCCGGTGCCGTCGCCGAGACCCTCGTCATCAACAACCTCACGCCCGCAGCCGTCGCCGAGAGCACCGAGGCCTTGGCCAAGGCCATCGACGCCAGCCAGATCATCATGGTCCCCGGCGGCTTCTCGGGCGGTGACGAACCCGACGGCTCGGCCAAGTTCATCGCAGCGTTCTTCCGCGCACCAGCCGTCACCGAGGCGGTCCGCCGCCTGCTCTTCGAACGCGATGGGCTCATGCTCGGCATCTGCAACGGCTTCCAAGCCCTCGTGAAGCTCGGCCTTCTGCCCTATGGCGACATCCGCACCATGGACGAGAGCTGCCCCACCCTCACGTTCAACACCATCGGCCGGCATCAGAGCCGGCTCGTGCGCACGCGCGTGGCCTCCACGCTCTCGCCTTGGCTCTCCTCGTGCGCTGTCGGCGACATCCACACCATCGCCATCAGCCACGGCGAGGGACGTTTCGTCGCAAGCCCCGAGCTGCTCGCCGCACTCGAGGCACGGGGCCAGATCGCGACGCAGTACGTGGATGAGCAGGGCGTGCCGTCGATGGATCTTTCGGTCAACCCCAATGGGTCGATCCTTGCCATCGAAGGCATCACCAGCCCCGACGGCCGCATCTTCGGCAAGATGGGCCATACCGAACGCTCCGGGGCCGGCCTCTACAAGAACGTGCCCGGAAACACCCACCAACCCCTTATCGAGGGCGGTGTCGCATACTTCTCATAAGCCCTCCGCAGCCATCGCCATCGATGCGGCACCATCGCCTGTTCTGCTGAGCCGAGGGGCTATCGGGATGGGTTGTCAGAGCTTGGCGACGAGCAGGTAGTTCTCGTCATCCGAGAAATCATCATCGGTGCACGCGACCATCTCGACCTGCGGGAAATGCCGCTCGAGCGCGTCACCCGTCTCTTGAAGGCTTCGATAGTCGGAGGAAGGGCACACGACATTCGCCAGATAGATGCCTCCCTCGCGCAGATGCGCCTTCACGCATGCCAAACCCTCGTCGGAGGCAAGCGATCGCACCGTCTCGCCGGAGGCGAAGAGGTCGTTGATGATGACGTCGTAGGACTTTCCGCACGTTGCCAGATAGCCAAGTGCGTCCTCCACGTGGATGGCAAGCCGATCACCCGCACGTTCCTCGAGCTCGTCCAGATAGAACCAGCGTCGGGCCAGTTCCACGATGGAGGGATCGATCTCGGCCACATCCATGCGCATATCCTCGTGTGCGATGAGCGCGCCTTTGGGATAGGCGAACGCCCCGCCACCCAGCATGAGAACATCGCGCACGGCACCTTTCGCCAGCACGGCGCGTTCGAAGGCGCGATAGTATTCGAACGGCAGCTCGAAGCGCTTCTCGCCGAGATAGGTTCCCGACTGGACGGAGCGCCCCACCGCAAGCATGCGCACGGGGTTGCCCGCTCCGTCTTCCACGGTGAAGACGGACGCATGCCCGAACAGCGTGTTGAAGCGAATATGGAGATCGACTGTGCGGAGCAGCCGGGAAACGGTAGCCGCAGCCACGCCGATAAGCACAGCCGTAGCCACAGCAGCACCTTTGATCAGGCACCTCTCGGTTCCCTTCCCAGCCATGAGCCGCCTCTCCCTCCTCCTGCCAAGCTTCTTCGGATTATTATGCGGATTACAGCCGATGGGTGTCTAGAACGAGGCCCGCGTGGATACAATCCCATCAATTGGTTATTACAAGCAGAAAGGATTGCCCTATGGATCGCAACTACTTCAACCTCGAGGGACAGGTCGCGCTCGTCACCGGCTGCTCCGGCGGCCTCGGCGTCCAGATGGCCAAGGCTCTGGCCTTCCAAGGCGCCAACATCGTGGCTGTCGCACGCCGCAAGGACAAGCTCGAGGCCGTCTGCGCCGAGATCGTCGAGGAGTTCGGCGTGAAAGCCCTCCCCGTCCAGTGCGACATCACCTCGACCGAGGCTGTCGAAGCCGCCGTGGATGCAGCTCTTGCCGAGTTCGGCCGCATCGATATCCTCATCAACAATGCCGGCACCGGTGCCATCGCCCCCGCCGAGGACATCACCGATGAGCAGTTTGGCAACGAGATGGAGATCGACCTCTTCGGCTCCTTCCGCATGGCCCGCGCCTGCGCCAAGAAGGCCATGATCCCCGCCAACTATGGCCGCATCATCAACATCGCCTCCATGTACGGTCTCGTGGGCAACATGGTGGCCGGCTCCAGCCCCTACCATGCGGCCAAGGGCGGCGTGGTGAACCTGACCCGCGCACTCGCAGCCGAGTGGGGCAAGTACAACATCACCGTCAACTCCATCTGCCCGGGCTACTTCTACACCGACCTCACCGTGGAGACCCTCAACAGCGACTTCTTCCAGGAGCACGCCAAGCGCACCATCCCCGAAGGCCGTTACGGCAACGAGGGCGAGCTCGACGGCCTCGCCATCCTGCTTGCATCTCCCGCCTGCAGCTATCTCACCGGCCAGAACATCGCCGTCGACGGTGGCTATACCTGCATCTGATGCCTAGAGCACAGTTGCACGCGCAAGACGGGCCTCGGACATGCAGGACTTGTTCTTGGAATCCGGATCGATAGCATGACCTGCTACGACGGCCTTCACAGCTGCCACGAACCCGTAATGTGTTCCTATGGTTCAAAGCAAGAGTGCCTTTCGACGTGTGTTCAAACCATGCAGCCTTCATATCCGGAAAGGGTCATCCGAGGGCATTTTGGCACCAAGCTGTTCCGATCCCGCCACATTTTGCCGACCAAAATGTGGCGGGATTCCTGTTCTCCCAGATCAGAAGCCTGATAAGCAATTGTCCCATGGGAAAGTGTGGCGTATTCGGAGATTCTTCCCATGGATGACCCCGGCGGTTGGCTCCTCGATCGGCAAGGCTGAATCATGCCAAATCGATCGAGCTCGCAGGAAATCTATCAAGCGCTGATTTCCATATCAGGGCGCTTGTACTCGCCTATGTCTGGGTGCCGATGGCAGAAGCCTCGGCGATCTCCCTGTATCGCCCGCTTTGGAATACCCTGATCGATGGCTTTGGAAACCACGATCCGGGCAGGGGGCGCTATAATCAGATGCGCTCGAGGTGGGATACACTGCATCTTGGGAGAGCATGGGCAGGCAGACTCCGGCCGAACGCTTTCTCATCGGAACAGATTGCCCAAGAGGCCAACGCTTGGCTTGCTGCACAAGAATAGACTCGCAGGCCTCCATTCCCTCCAACTATATCGACACGCATCCTGTTCCCGCCGGTGGTTGGCGCTAGGAGGTTTCGGCCAGCCTGTACCAATTGGCGCGACCCCGTTTCTCAACAGCCAGTCCGCCGTCTCGAAGAAGCCGCTTGAGCATCGATCTGACACGTTGTTCGCTCGCGCCCATGCGCCGCGCGATCATCCGCGCGTCTGCGGGCCCCATTGCGCCTAAGAACCTGACGATTCTCCCGTCGAGGCTTTTAGGAACCCGCTCCAGCACGTCCTCATATGTCCCCGCGATGCTTTGATCCGCGAACCAGAACAGGGCATCCTTGAACTCGCCTTCGTATGCCAGGTAATCCTGATTGAGCAGATCGACTACGACGTTGGACATGGAATGGCCCTTAAGCGCTTCGCAGTGCTCGAACTCCGACATGCGTGCCGGGCCATATGACTTGAGGAATCCTTCGATAGCGGGTTTCAAGCTGTTGGCCTCTTCACGGAGGTCCTCGTGCCACCTGCGGTTCGCGCGTCGAATCGCCTCGAGTCTCCCGACCGTGATCTTGTAGGCCTCCTCGACCAGATCAGGACGTTCCAGTGCGGCAGCAACGACAAGGCTTTCGTCCAAGTCCTCGAAATGCTCTGGATAATTCCAATCCGGCCCGACATCCCATTCGGGGATGGCATGGGATGCGATTTTGAAGACGATATGCCTTGCGCCGGCGATGCACGCGTAATACGGCCCCGCCGACCCCAGGTATTCCATGCCATCTTCCTCTGTCCGCGGTCTGACCGCGCAGCAATACCAGCACCCTCCGGAATCCTCCTTCACGCCCCCATACTCTTCTATCGCCTTCTTGATTCCAGCCGCCTCAGCAAGATGACCTATCGGCTCGTAAGCTTCCTGATAACCCATGGAGATGCTCCCTTCTCCGCCATGGCAGATGGCGGAACACTGTGCAGGTGGATTGGTGGAAAAGCAGTTTGCGACGTGCTCTCTTACCTTATGGCTACAAGTTGAGCTGGGTAGCGAGCACGTCCACATCGTCTGGAGCGATCAGCCCCTTCTTGGCTGCTCGCATGGCCGCATGTACGAGAACGGTTGCAGGAGATCCCTCGGCAAGGCAATCCTGCAACGTGCGGAGGGGTTTGGTGATGCGCATGCCTTTCCAGCTGCAGAGATCGTCTTCGGGGATATCGATGCGATGCAGAACGTAACCATCACCCTCCGAGCGGCGGATCCGCGCGTTGGCGGGAACGATGATGTGAACCTTTGAAGGCTCCTCCTCGTACAGCCCGTACGCGAAAAGCGCCGTTTGGAAACCAAGCGCCGCCTCCTCGCGTCCTGTCCAGAGAATAGCGATCTGAAGGGGTGTGGCAGCGGTGACGGGAGCCTGGGGGACGCGATATACCCCTTGGGAAACCCGTTCGATCCTCCCTCGGAACGTGAGCTGGCGCAGCGATTCGGAGCTCACGCCAGCCTCGAGGGCCTGTTTGCGCGCGATAACGCCCTGCTGCCGAAGGGCAACCCCACGCAAACGCTCTATGTCGGTCATCACTTCTATCATGTCAAAAGTGTTACATACTATAACACTTTTGGCAAGTACTGAGAACAAGCCGCTTCCCCCATAAGCGGATCAACACCCTACCCGATCCTCCATGGCAGCCCGCTTTCGTCGAGCAGGAACTCCTCTACGGTGCAGGCTCCCGCCGCACTGCCCCCTACGACAATGCGCTGCGCCTGCGGATACCTTGCGAGAAACGTGGCCATGCCACCCTGCGATTTGCTGCGACCGCTCTTCACCTCTATGGCAACGAGCGCATCCTGGCCCGAGAGCACGAAATCGACCTCGTCCGTTCCCTCGCGCCACCAGAACAGTTCAAGTTCGTGCTCATTCGCAAGCGCAAGCAGATGTGCTCCGATCGCACTCTCCACGAGATGGCCCTTAAGCTCCGAATCGCCGAGCAGCATGTCGTGCGTCCTTCCCGATGCTGCCGTCATGAGCCCGGTATCATACACCAGAAGGCGCGGGGACGACTTCCTCGCGGTGAGCCTGCTCGGATGGTAGCGCTCCAAACCGCAGAGCATTCCCGCCTTTCCCAGCAAGTCAAGGTAGTGTGCAAGTGTCGTGGTGTTGCCCGCATCCTGAAGCTGTCCGAGCATCTTGGTATAGGAAAGCTCCTGTGCCGAGAAGCGCGCTCCAAGTTCGAAGAGGGCCCGCATAAGCGCAGGTTTCCTCACACCCTCGTTCTCCAGCACATCCTTTGAAATAGTCGGCTCGATAATGGAATCACGCATATACGAGCGCCAGCGCTGCTCGTTGCCTACAAAACGCGCGGCACCGGGAAATCCCCCGAAGACAAGGAAATCGTTTAGCGAGAAGCCAAACGCCTTACGGCATTCGTCGAAACTCCAATGGGATGAGCGTATCAGCTCGAAGCGTCCCGTGAGCGAGTCGTCGAGCCCCTTACGCAGAATCAGGCTTGATGAGCCGGAGAGGACGACCTTGAGGGGCGTTCCGTCCCGCCGATCAGCGTCCCAGAGTCCTTTCACGACGTTGGGCCAACCTCTGACCTTCTGGATCTCGTCAAGGACGAGGATGACGGGCTCTCCTGTGCGCTGCTGGCGGTTCCTTGCCTGCTGCCATTCGGTCCTGAGCCACTCTACAGTCGGTGCCAGCTCGTCATCTGCACTCACGGAATGCACGGGCAAGGACACCTGCTCGAGCGCTTGAGAGATCATCGTGCTCTTACCCGTCTGCCTAGGACCCACGACTACCTGCATGAGGGGGTTATCCTCCTCTTGCATACGTTCAGCTATCGTCCTGACCTGGCCCCGCTGATACATCGCAGTGCTCCCTACGGATGCATTGATAATAAATTGATAGTAGTCTATTGAGTATTTTTACTCAATAGACTGAGTAAAAATACTCAATATATCTCTGGAATTTCTTTTGTTTGAGGGCACGCATACACTCATTGATCCCCCGGATTTAGACCGATTTGCAGGATGTGCTTTCGTCAGATGAAAAGAAGGGGGCGCTATTTTCCCAGATAACGGATTCGTGATGCCCTTACGAGATTATGTTTAATCCTGCGAATCGGTCTAAATCCGGGAAACCTTCCGCTATCAGAGTTGAAGGACGCGAGACTACGCGCCTGCAAGCCAGTTTGCAGCTTCGCCCGGATCAGCTCTAGGGCACGCATTTCTATTCGTTTTGCCATGGATAGCCCCCTATTGCATCGCCGGGCTTATTTCCGCACACCATCGAGGGGCTATAATTTCTTCAACAGCCCCTATAGAAAGAGGGCCCATCATGGGATTCATCGAGATAGACCCGCACGAGTTCGATGAGCGCATCGTCGATCTGCTGGGGCGTGAATGGGGGCTGGCCATGGCCGGCACGTCGCCCGAGCACTGCAATGCCATGACCATCGGCTGGGGGCAGATAGGCATGTTCTGGGGCAAGCCTGCGAGCACGGTCTTCATCCGGTCATCGCGCTTCACCAAGGAGTTCTTCGATACGTGCGATACGTTCTCGGTGGCGTTCCTGCCTCCCGAACTGCACGACAAGCACAGGGTATTCGGCACTATGAGCGGTCGCGATGTCGATAAGACCGAGCTCACCGGCCTCACGCCCATCATGGTTGACGGCACACCCTTCTATGGGGAATCCGCGCTCGTCTTTATCTGCCGTAAGGCCTACGTGGACACGGTCGATCACGGGAACTTCGTCGATACCGCCGCCTACCGGCGCTACTACGAGCGCGGCACCGATCACGACGACTGGCACACCATGTACATCGCCTACGTGGAGAAGATCCTGCGCAAGGAATAGCGCGCCTGTGCGCTGGTATACTCTTGCGCGGGACCATCGACCGAAAGGACAGCTATGTCGCTTGAGAAGACACCCGCCGAAACCTGCGTGCTCGTCACCGGAGGAGCCGGCTTCATCGGCAGCCACACCGTTGTCGAGCTGCTCAAGGACGGATACCAGGTCGTCATCGTCGACGACCTCTCCAATGCCAATGAGAAGGTCATCGACCGCATCGCACAGATCGCAGGCGCGGACGGGGCCGAGCGCCTCTCGTTCGTCCGCGCCGACGTGGCAGACCGCGATGCCCTCGAGACCGTCTTCGAGACCTTCGCAATAGACCGCGTGATCCATTTCGCCGGCTTCAAAGCCGTCGGGGAGAGCGTGACGAAGCCCATCGAATACTATTCCAACAACCTCGGCAACACGCTCGTGCTTATCGACGTCATGCGCGATCATGGCTGCAAGGACATCATCTTCTCGAGCTCGGCAACCGTCTACGGAGATCCCGACGCCCTGCCCCTCACCGAGCTGGCGCCTAAGAAGATGGCCACCAACCCGTACGGCTGGACGAAGTGGATGATCGAGCAGATCCTCTCCGACCTCGTCGTGGCCGACCCGGAATGGAACGTGGTCTTGCTGCGCTACTTCAACCCCATCGGCGCGCATGAGAGCGGCCTCATCGGAGAGGATCCCAAGGGCATCCCCAACAACCTTTTGCCCTACGTGGCGCAGGTCGCCGTGGGCAAGCGCGACACCGTGCATGTCTTCGGTAACGACTACGACACCCCTGATGGAACGGGCGTGCGCGACTACATCCACGTGGTCGATCTGGCAGCGGGCCATGTGGCGGCCCTCGCTTGGATGAACGGTCGCACGGGCTGCGAGATCTTCAACCTCGGTACGGGTAAGGGCACGAGCGTGCTCGAGATAATCAAGGCCTTCTCGGCGGCATGCGGTCGCGAGCTCCCCTACGTGATCGAGGCGCGCCGCCCCGGCGACGTCACCGCCAACTGGGCCGACTGCACCAAGGCGCACGAGCTCATGGGCTGGGATGCCGAGCGCGGCATTGCCGAGATGTGCCGCGACTCATGGAACTGGCAGTCGCATAATCCCGACGGCTACGAGGGCTAGCATGGGCGGCGATCGGTTCATCTCCTATCTCTCTCAGAAGAAGCCGCTGGTTGACGAGTGGCTCTGCAAGCATGCGTGGACGCGGGCCGAGGATGCCTCCACCGATCTCGACGGATACCTCTACGAACCGCTCGCCCGCTTCACCGCCGGCGGAGGCAAGCGCGTGCGCCCGGTGCTCGCGCTGCTGGGCTGCGAGGCCGTGGGTGCCGCGCCCGAGCGGGCCTTGGCCGCCGGCTGCGCCATCGAGCTCTTCCAGAGCGCGGCCCTCATCCATGACGACATCGCCGATAAGAGCGAGCTGCGCCGGGGCGAGAGATGCCTGCACCTCACGCACGGCACCGGCCTTGCCATCAACGTGGGCGATGCCGCACTCGTCGAGGCATCCTGTGCGATCCTCGAAGACCCGTTGCTCGACGACGCGACACGCCTCAAGGTGCTCGATGCGTTCTTCGTTATGGAGCGCCGCACCATCGAGGGGCAGGCGCTCGATCTAGGTTGGGTGCGCGATGGTCGCTGGGATGCCGATTACCTGCAGATGGCCACGCTCAAGACCGCCCATTATTCCTGTGCCTCCCCCTTGGTCATCGGCGCGATCTGCGGCGCAGCTGACGAGAATCAGATCCGCGCGCTCGAGGTGTTCGGCCTCGAGTGCGGCCTTGCGTTCCAGCTGCAGGACGACCTGCTGAATCTCACGGGCGATGCTGCCGAGCAGGGAAAGGATTTCATGAGCGACATCGCCGAGGGCAAGCGCACCCTCATCGTCACGCACGCCCTCGAAGCGCTCGATGGGAGCGCGCGCGCCGAGCTCATCTCGATCCTCGAGGCCAAAACGACCGATCCCGCGCTCCACACGCGTGCAGTCGGCCTGCTCGATCAGGCGGGTGCACTCGCATACGTGCGCGATCTCGCGCACAGCATGGTCGCCCGCGCAACCGATGCGCTCGCTCAGGCAGATATCTCCTCGGATGCATACGCAACGCTCGTGTCTATGGCAGACTATTTCGTGGAACGGGCAGGATAGGATGGTTATGGAACCTATTGCAGAAGGCAGTGCCGGCGTCGCCGTCGAGGATATCCAAGAGCGGTTGTCCGAGCTGGGCTATACGATCGATGCGGCCGAGCGCAGCGCGAGCTCGTTCGGCAGCTCCACCGCGAGCAGCGTGGCCCGCTTCCGTCTCGATCACGGGCTGCCCTTGGGCACGTCCATCGATACGGCAACGTGGTCCGCCCTTGTCGACGAAGGGTACAACCTAGGTGATCGAACGCTCTACCTGCGTCTTCCCAACTTCCATGGCCGCGATGTCCGCCAGCTGCAGGAGCGTCTCAACATCTTGGGCTTCTCATGTGGCGCGGTCGATGGCTGCTACGGTGTCCATACCGAGGCAGCCGTGAGGCTCTTCCAAGAGAGCGTCGGCCTGCTCGGCGATGGCATGGCCTTCCAAGAGACCTATGGCGCCATCGAACGCCTGCGCCACGTATGGGCTGGTAAGCCCGCACACGGACCGCATCCTATGGGAGGCATGGGGTTCGCACGCGCAGCCAACGTGCTCGAGTCCAAGCGCATCTCCATCACCGGCGAGGATCCCATCGCCCGCAACGTAGCGGCGCGCGCATGGAACCTTGCAGGTGCCACCACCGAGAAAAGCGGTCTCGACCTCGTGGATTCCGCCGATGCGGCACCCAAGGGGACGGAGGCCGTGCTCGTTCTCTCCTCCTTGCCGCCCGCCAAACGCAATCGCGTCCCAACCGTGCTCGTCAACCAACTCGACACGCTCCCGCGTAGGCTCCGCGCAGCTATCGAGAGCTCGCGCAGCAAGCCTCCCGTCATCCGCCTGTCACTTCCCAACAACGGCAACTCCAGCTTCACGGTAAGCGATGCGCAGACGCTCGCGGTGATCCTGCTCGATGCCATCTGCGTCGCATTCGCATCATAGATTCCTGAGAAGCTCCCGCAGCTTCGTCTAAAGGGAGTATTTCTTGCAGTTTTTCCTACCATCCTCTGATTTTCTGTTATAAGTTATATATAGGTAACTTTTATCGGAAGGCTTTGGGGGATTCTCCTACATCCCTCTCATCATGCCCGAAGCAGAGAAGGCAGAGCCTATCGATGAAAGGACGTGCCGCGTGAGCATGACGGCAGCAGCGCGCTCGCCTACCCATCTACCTGCAAGCTGGAGATTGGAGAACCATGGCAACGTTGGACAAGATATCACCCGGGGCGCAGGCGCGCATCCAGCGCGTCGACGGCAGCGTGCGGCTGCTTACACGTCTTGCGAGCGTCGGACTCGTCCCCGGCAGCATCGTGCGCATCGAGCGCAACGACGCCAAACGCCCCGTGCTCGTATATGAGCGCGATACCATGCTCGCCATCAACCGCGAGGAGAGCAGGCGCATCCATGTCGAGGAGGTGGCATAGCCATGGCCGATAACGTGAGCATCGCCCTTCTCGGACAGCCCAATTCGGGTAAATCGACGCTCTTCAACGGACTCACAGGCGGGCATCAACGGGTGGGCAACTGGCCGGGGAAAACCGTCGAGAAGAAGCTCGGCACAGCTGTGCGCGACGGTGTGACCTACACCGTCTGCGATCTTCCGGGCACCTACAGCCTCTCGGCCATGAGCGACGAGGAGCGCATCACCCAGGACTATATCGCACGGGGAGAGGCCGATGTCGTCTGCATCTTGGTCGATGCCTCCCAGCTCACCCGGAGCATGTACATGCTGGCCGACTACGCTGGCAGCCGTGTGCCATGCGTGCTCGTCCTCAACATGATCGATGTCGCAGAGGATCAGGGCAAGACCATCGACGCTGCAAAGCTCGAGGAGCGGCTCGGAATTCCCGTGGTGCCGTTCATGGCAAACGACTCCTCCCAGTACGGCAGGCTCACTGCAGCCATCCAACGCGCTGCCGACGAGCAGGCACGCCTATCGTCGGACGCCCTTGCCGAGCTCTACGCCCGATACTCCCCCGAATGGTCCGAGGCCTACAGGGGTCTTTCTACCCAAGAGGACGCTGTGGGACGTTTCGATGCCGTATGGCGGGCTGCCCACGAAGCATCGGCTACGCGGGAGGGTGCCGTCAACTGCGGCTCAGCGCGCCTGGTCTGGGTTGACCGGGTAATTGCCGGTATACAGGCAAGGAAGACCGACAGGGCCTCCGCCTTTCTCACCGGCTTGGACAAGGCGCTTATGAGCGCCCGCTGGGGTAAGCCGGTCGGGGTGCTCATGTGCATCGGCGCACTGCTCTGCGCCATCATCCTCGGCGCCCC